>JACQED010000329.1 GCA_016200785.1 Chloroflexota bacterium | reverse complement strand
GGCGATGCGACCATCGGCACCGACGAAAAGGTTGAACGGCGCGAAAGCGTCGTACGCGCCGGGGCGGCGCACGGCGACTTCGACCTGCCATGCGCCGGCAAGACCCAGCGCGGCGTCGGTCACTGCGTAACTGCCGTCGCCTTGCGCGTCCAGCAGAACCTCGCGCGAGCCGAGGGGACGATCTTGCGAGACAAAACGCAGACTCACGGTCGCATCGATTGAAAGCGGCCGGCCGGCGGCGTCGGTGAGTGTCACGTTGAACTGATTCGCGCCGAGGCGGCCAGGGGCGAGGGATAGCGTCACGCGCAGATCGTCGGCGAGCGATGTCAGCGTCAATTGGGCGGGGCCGAGCGCCGCCGCGTCCGCGCCGCGTGGGAGCTCGGTCAAGAGGCCGGAGGCGGCGAGGACGAGGATGCCGATCAACGCTTCGAGAGTCACCAGCCGCCAGAAATGACCCTCACCTCCCAGCCGCCTCTCCCGAAACGGGAGAGGGGGAGTCTCTTCAGGCCGCGGCTTTACCCACAGCAAGTTTGCCGCGCCGAGGAGGAGCATCGGCATTACGAGCGCGATCTTCAAGAGCAGGGCGTGCCCGTAGTCGGTGTCGAGGAGATGCTCCCATCTGGCAACGTGAAGCGAGGCGAGGTAAACGCCGGAGAGGAGCATGAGCGCGACGCCGAACGCGGCAAGAGTTGAGAAACGGAAAACGAGTTGGCGCGTGAGCTCTGCGCGCTCGTCTGGATCGGCGACGAGCCTCAACGCGCGCGGCACAGTGAACACGAATTGCAGAAGGCCGCCCGCCCAGATTGATGTGCCGATCAGGTGCGCCCAATCGGCGAGGACGGGCAGAGAAAGCCACGCGCTCCCGGCAATGGCCGCGCTGTGACTGCCGAGCGCGTTGATGAGGAGGAGTTGAGCAGAGAGCCAAACGCTGCCGAGATAATATAAAGGGGCCGGGGGCGAGGCGGAGGTGAGGTCCGAAATATCTCCGGCGATGACCGCCAGCGCGATCAGCGTCGCGATTCTCCCGATCCAGGCCGTGCCCAGCCGGCTGCCGAAGACCGTGCCGAGCGGGACGCGGCCGGCAATCAGATCAGCGAAAGCGGCTCCCGCGCCGGAGAGAATTTGACTTACGAAGAGGGCCGTGCCCGCGATTGCAGCGAGGGCGAGGCAGAGAGAGAAGAATAGACTATGGGGCTTTGAGATTGGAGATTGGTAATTGGAGAACGGTAGTTGGGATTTGGAATTTGGGATTTGGGATTTCCTGCTTGCAGGCTCCCACACCCACCAACGAAACGCAATCATTCCGACGAGGGCGGCCTGCGCGAGCAGTGAGAGCCAACGCCAGATCACGGCCCACCGACTCACCCGCGGCGCGTTGGTCGTGGAGACGCTCCGGCTGGGCGTCTCTACAGAGGCGGCGCCCACCGAAAATGCAAACGTGCCCTCGGTCGTATGCCCATCCACCGCCGAGAACGCGCGCCAGTCCACGAGGTACGTTCCATTCGGCAGGGGCGGCAAAGCGACGACCAGTTCCGTCGCGTCGGGCGAAGCGATGCGCGTATCGCCCTGCTGCACGGCCTGGCCCTGGGCATCCAGCACCGTGATCGCGCTGATGCCGGAGACCAGCGGCTCGCTCAACCACAGATGGATTTCGAGCGGCGACGTCGCGAGGACGGCATTCGGCGGCGGGTCGGAGCGAACGAGTGTGGCGTGCGCGAGGGCGAGCGGGGCGAAGAGGAGGGGGAGGAGGAGACCGAGAAAAAGGCAGAGGAGAGTGAAGCGTGGAGCGTGGAGGGTGGAGCGAGGCATTAGAGTGCACAATGAGCACTAATCTGTCTATCGGCTGTACGCGCGCTGCTGTGCCTGGATCGGCAACCGGAAGATATTCAGCCCGACCAGCACGGACAACAGGATGAGCGCCCCCGACGCGACTATCGGCGCATTCGGGCTCACGTTCTGAAAGAGAAAGCCGGCGAGTATCGGGCCCACGATACTGCCCAGCGCGGCGGCTGATTGATACAAGCCCACCACCTGCCCCCGGCCATCGGGCGGCGCGGCGTAGGTCAGCAGAGCGATCGTCGCCGGCAGTGACACACCGCCGCCGACCGCCAGAAACGGTATGGTCGCCACGGAGATCAGAATCGTCGGCGAAAGGGCCATGACCGCAATCGCCCCACCCCGCGCCAGGTTGCCGAAGACGACGAGTTTCTTTTCGCCAAAGCGGCGCACTAGCGGCCCGACGAGCCAGAATTGCGTGACGATGCCGCACAGGCCGACTAAAGTCAGAATCCCGCCGACGGCTTGCTGGACGGCCGTGTCGGAGAAACCGACGAAGACCAACTTCTCGGCCCACAGGACGTAAACCGTCTGAAAGGTGAAGAAGCCAAACTGAGAGCCGAAGGCGATCAGCAGGAGCACAGCGATCGCCGGAAGGCGAACCAGATCGAGACTGCGTCGTCGCGGCAATTGGGCGGCGGCGGCCTGATCGAGTTTGCGCCGCTCGACGGGCAGGGACTCCGGCAGTAGAAAGATCGAGAGCAGGATGGTGGTCAGCGAAACGCAGGCCGCCACGAAGAACGGCACGCGCGGGCCGTAGAATGAAGCGACGAGACTGCCGAACGCTGGCCCGAACACGAAGCCCAGTCCGAAGGCGGCATTCACGATGCCGAGGCCGCGCGCCCGGTTATGCTCGTCGGTGATGTCGCTGAGATAGGCCTGGGCGACCGAGACGTTGCCGCCGGTCAGCCCGTCGATCAGCCGCGCGACGTAGACGATCAGGATGGTCGGCGCGAGGCCGGTGACGAGCAAGGCCGCGAGGGTTCCGGCCTGAGAGACGATCAGCACCGGTCTGCGCCCCACGCGATCCGAAAGGCGGCCGAGCACTGGCGAGGCGAAGAACTGGGCGACGAAGTAGACGCTGGTGAGCGTGGTGATCTGCCAGGCCTCGGCGTGCAGTTGATTCTTGGCGAAGAGTGGCAAGACGGGGATGGTGATGCCCAGGCCGAGCACGTCAACGAACACGATCATGAAGATCGGAAAGCGCGGCGAGCGGATGAAAGCCCCAACCCGATTGAACGAGACAGTCAAATATTATCTCCAGTGGAAACTCTGCCAAATAAATCTGTGCGGCGTCGTGAACTCGCGCTCGAGTCCGCCCCATTCGGCGACGACCCACTCGCGCAGTTCGGCCAAGCAGTTCGAGAAAAAGTCGTCGGGGACGATCCAGGTGGACGACCACGTGCGATGCTCGATCGTCTCGATGTGTCGGGCGAGCGTGCGCGCCGTCGTCCATTCGCCGACCGACACTTCCCTCATCATCGCGCCCATCTCGAATAGCGCCGCCTTCACGTCGTCGAAATCTCGCGCGCCGGGCTGGTAGCCCTCCAACCCCCGCGACCGAACGATGTCGCGCCACTTCTCCAGTATCAATGCGCCGGGCGAGTCGGGTGGCCGCCAATCGTAGCCGCTGAGAAGGACGCCGCCCGGTCTCAGCACGCGCCTGACTTCGAGCAAAGACTCGCGCCAACCGGCAATCAGGTGAAGAACGTGAACCGACAGGGCGGCATCGAATCTGCCGGCGGCGAAAGGCAAACGCGCGGCATCGGCTTCCACGAGCGCGGGGCGCGGCGAGTCGGGCGTCAG
>JACQED010000328.1 GCA_016200785.1 Chloroflexota bacterium | reverse complement strand
CACGCCGGAGTCGATGCCTTGCATCTTCGACATGGGCGCCGGCGCGCCGGAGTTGAGCCATGCCCGCGCGTCGAGCTTCTCGCGCACGATGTTCGCCGCGTTCCAGTGCCCGTCGGAGACGAAGACTTTCTCCGCGCCGGCTTCGCAGGCTCCGTTGATCGCGGCATTCACGTCGCCGGTCATCACCTCGCGGAAGCGAATCCATTCGGCGTGTCCCGGCGTCACCTGATCCCACGTCACGACGCCGGAGATGCCTTCCATGTCGGTGGAGATGAGGAGTTTCATCGGCCTACATTGCTTCGTTGTCTTTGCCCATATACTCGGTAGCCAAAATCGCCGCGACTTTTGCCAGCAGGTCGGGGACATCTTGAGTCACCGTGACCCAGACGATTTCCCAATTCACGCTGAAATACTCGTGCACTGCGATGTTGCGAAAACCAATTACATCCCGCCACTCAACGTCGGGATGCCGACTCTGAAATTCATCCGACAGATGCGCGGCGGCCTCGCCAATGACGATGAGCTTTTGAAGCACCGCGCTCTGCCGCAACTCGTCTTTGAGAAAGTCATCCCGCTCGATCTTGTCCAAGAAGCGAACGATGGCGTCGGCGGCATCCACAATATCGGTGAGGTATAGTTCTTCAGGCCGCATAGACGACCTCGGCGCTGGCGAGGACAATCTCGCGAATCTTAGGCTTGAGGCCGTCCTTTGGCACCAAATCCACCGGACGCTCCAATAGAGCGGAGAGTTCGCGCTTTATACGACTTAGTGCCATGAAGCCGATCTGCGCTTCCGGCTCAAACTCGACCAGAACATCTACATCGCTATCAGGCCGGAAGTCATCTCGCAAAACCGATCCGAAGAAAGACAGACGGCGGATTCGATTGTGGCGGCAGAAGTCGGCTATTTGATTACGAGGGACAGAGACGTTGGACTTCAACTGAATTTCCCCATCACCTCTCCCGCCAACAACTCCATCGTCTCCCAGTCATTATGGATGCCGAACTTCACTATCCCACCTCCACTGTGAGAGCCTTCCACGCCGTATTGCCGGACTTGTCGGTGGCGTAGGCTATCACCTCATACGTCCCAGCCTCAGCGTATGTGTGAGCGGCTTCGTGCCCGTTCGCGTAAGCGAGATCGCCGAAGAACCATTGATAGTCCTGAATGCCGTTGGCCGCCGAGGCCGCGGCCTTGAAGGTGACGGTGCGGCCCTGAACGCTCGCGGCCTGGGCGGTGAGGCTGGGCCGATCGTCGGGGATGGCCGGCCACTGCTCGAGTATCGGCGGCGCGATCGTCTGCTGCGGGATAGTCCACACTTCGTCTGCGCCAACGCCCGAGACCTTGCCGCCGCCGATGAGCAGGATGACGCGCGCCAGACGCTCGCTCACGCCGAGGATATCCTCGTAAGTGTATTCGCTATCCCGGAACTGGAGTTTCGGATCGAGTCCGCTCACGAACTTCTGCGGGATTCCCGACAGGCCGAGCATGGCGCCGAGGATGCCGCCGACAGAATGAATGGCGCAGTCGCTGTCCTGGCCGGCGCGCATGGCAATCCGCATTGACTGTTCGATGTCGCCGTTGCCGTAGAGAAGCGCCATAGTGACATATGCGCCGTGGAGTTTCGCATCAATATTGAAAGGCTGGCCGACGCCGTCCGGGCAATGGATGTCTTGATCCGCCCAGCGCTCTTGCAGCATTTGCCAGGTCTGCGTCCAGTCGTCGGGATGCGTCCAATGCGTGAAGATAACGTCTTCCACGATTCGCCGGTACAAACTGCCGGCCGGCAGAATCTGGCGCCCGGCTTCGACGATCTGCTCCACGCCCGTCGCGAAAAACGCGGCGGACAACAGGTTGGCGACAAACACGCCGCCGTAGACTCCGTCGCCGTAGTTCGTCACGTGGCCGGCGCGCCACGCGATGTCAGTGGCCGCCTGCGGCTGGCCCGGAGTCATCCGCCCCACCCAACCCGACTCGATCTGCCAATCGAGATCGTCGGCGTGCGGGTTGTTGCTGTAATGGCCCGAATCGGGCGCGGGGATGCCCTTCTGCAAGTTGTCGCGTGCCGCGAGATTCGCGTGCCACAGGTCAAAGGTCGTGTCCCGGAAGGATTCGCCAAAAGCCACCCAACCGGCAGTGACACCCTGTTTATTCACCGTGTCAATGAAAGGCATCTGGCAATAGAGGTTGTCGTCGCGGAAGGCGCGATTGATAAGCGCCGGCTCCCAGACGGGCACTTTCTCGTCCGGCATGATCACGCCCTGATAATCGAACTCGGTGGGAGCGCCCCACGCATAACCGGCCATCTCGCCGGCCCACGCTCCCTGAAGTTTATTGCGATACGCCCACAGCGCGATGGTCTTCGGCCCCGGATCGGTCGGCTTCGGCGGAGGCGCCGCGATGTTTTGTGGCGGCGCAGACGTCGCTTTCGGGCCGCAGGCGGCCATGATCGCGCCGCCCGCAGTTGCGGCCGCCGCCCGCAGAAAGTCGCGCCGCGTCAATCGTCGCTGAGGCGGCTTCACTTCCTTGCCTCTATCACGCGCCTGACTTCATCTAACGTCGGGTCGATCCTCACAGCCTCTCCCGCCGCCTGCATCGCGGATTTCACATCCTTCAAGCCGTTGCCGGTGTTCACGACGACGATGCTTTCGTTCGGATCGATCATCTTCTCGCGCACGGCTTTGACAAGCCCGGCGTAAGCCGTCGCGCCGGCGGGTTCGGCGAACACGGCCACTCCGCGCGCCAGATCGCGCATCGCGCCGAGAATCTCGTCGTCGCTCACGGCGACATACGCGCCGCCCGTCTGCGTCGCCGCCCGCACCGCTCTCACGCCGTCGCGCGGCAAATTGACGGAGATGCTGTCGGCGATAGTCGTCGCGTCAACCGGCGCGATCGTTTCCGTGCCGGCCTTCCACGCATTGTAAACGGCGGCGGACCGCTCGGCCTGCACCCCCATCAACTTCGGCATCTTATCAATCCATCCGAGCGCGAACGAATCCTTCAGCCCCTTGTGAATTCCAGAAATGATATTCCCATCTCCGACCGAAACAAAAATCCTGTCCGGCGCTTGCCACTTTGGAGTTTGAGCTTTGGAGTTTGGGTTTCGCCCTAGCTGCTCACATATCTCAAACGCGGCCGTCTTCTTCCCTTCCAGCGTGAACGGGTTGTAGCCAGTGCTTCGACAATACCAGCCGAACTCTTTAGCGGACTTCAAGTTGAGATCGAAAGCGTCGTCGTAAGGGCCTTTGACTAGAATCACGGTCGCGCCGAACATGAGAAGTTGAGCGACTTTGGCCTGAGGCGCGGTCTGTGGAACCATGATGACCGCTGGGAGTCCGACGGCGGCGGCCATGCCGGCCAGCGCTGCGCCCGCGTTGCCCGACGAGGCAGTTGTGATCACTTTGGCCCCAATCTCCAGAGCACGCACCACCGCCACCGCGCTGGCTCGATCTTTGAACGAGGCCGTCGGGTTGCGCCCGTCGTCTTTGATCCACACGTGTCTCAATCCGAGACTGGCCGCTACTCGTTTGGCGCGATAGAGAGGCGTCCAGCCGACTGAGAACAACGGATTTGATCCGTTCGATTCTCCAAATCCCCTGTTCTCCACCGGCAACAGCGGCGCGTATCGCCAGATCGAGAAGTCGCGGCTCTCGCCCACTGTTGCCGGCGAACTCGCGCGGTTGATCGCGGCGTAGTCGAGCATCACGTCCAGATTGCCCATGTCGCCGTGCTTCGGGCAAATGTACTCAACTTCGCCGAGGGCGTATTCAGCGCCGCACAGCGAGCATTTGTAGCCGAGAACGAAACTCATTCAGCACCTCTCACTATGATTGGAGGCTGATTCACGCTGATAAACGCCGATCAGAATCCGAATTAGCGTGAACCGGCATTCACACCTGCCCTTGCGGGCGGTGCAAGGGTCTGCATCCAATTCACTTCAACTCTTTGCTGGAGTAGCCGAGAATTCGCCGGGCAACGATGAGCCGATTGATCTGTCCCGTCCCCTCGAACAAATCGTTGATCTTCGCATCGCGCATCCACTTCTCAACCAGCAGTTTGCGCGAATAGCCGAGTGGGCCGAGCAATTCGACGCCTTT
>JACQED010000327.1 GCA_016200785.1 Chloroflexota bacterium | reverse complement strand
CGGATCGATCCCCAACCGCTTAGCAAGCAAGTCAATTGACATCTCGGTCGGCGTGAATCCCTGCGGGTCGCCGTAGCCGCGAAACGTGCCTTTGATCGGGGTGTTGGTCGCCACGACCTTGCCCCGCACGCGAATGTTCGGAAAGTCGTACGGGCCGGGCACGGCGTTGCACAGCACGTTGAACACCCACTTAGAACTGGCCGGATACGCCCCTGAGTCCGAGAGGATTTCAACATCGAGTGCGGTGAACTTGCCAGCCTTCGTCGCGCCCAGCCGATGCTTGATCACCGCCGGATGCCGCTTGGGGTGGGCGAGGATCGACTCCTCGCGCGTCCAGACAAGTTTGACCGGACGCTTCGTGACCAGCGCGGCAAGCGCGAGATGCACCTGCACGTTGATGTGCGATTTGACGCCGAACGACCCGCCGGCGGCGATGGACTTGATGCGGATTTTGTTCTGCGGCACGCCGAGCGCCTGATGGATCATGCGCAGGATGTAAAGCGGGTCTTGACTCGCCGCGATGATCGTCAAGTTGCCCTCGGGGTCAATCGTCGCGATCCCGGCCTCCGGTTCGAGTTGAACGTGCTCTTGAGTCGGCACGCGGTACGTCTGCTCGACGATCACCTCGGCCTCGGCCAGCGCGTTTTCCACGTCACCCCGCGACAAGTCATAGTCGCTTACCAAGTTGTCGTCGCGGTCGTAGTTCAAGACCGGCGCGCCCGGCTTCAGTGCGTCTTCGGGATCGAAGACCGCGGGCAGTGGTTCATATTCAACCCTGACCAGCCGGGCGGCTTCTTCGGCGAGTTCCAGCGTCTCGGCGGCGACGAGCGCGACGGGGTCGCCAATGTAGCGCGCGTTGTCACCGACCGGAATCAGCGACGGGCGATTTGGCCCGGCCAACCCGTGCCGGTTCGTGCCCTTGATGTCGGCGGCGGTGATCACGGCGGCGACGCCCGGCTGCTTCAGAGCCTCGCTCCCGTCAATTTTCAGGACACGCGCGTGAGGGTGCGGACTGCGAACTGTCTTGAGATGCAGCATCCCCGGCACGTAATAGTCCGCACCGAAGCGCTGGAGGCCGGAGGTCTTCATCGCGCCGTCAATGCGCGGCACCGGCTGGCCGACGACGGCCAGTTCCGGTATCTCCATCACGCCGGTGTCAATCGGCACGATGCGAGAGGGACTCCAGCCCGCGCCGACGTATTCCGGCCGCCTATCCACCGAACGCGCGGAATCTACCTTCGCGATCGTCCGATCAGCCATCCCGTCCGTCCATCTTCGCGGCCGCCGCCAGCACGGCTTCAATCACCTGCTCGTAACCGGTGCAGCGGCAGTAATTCCCCGACAGCGCAACTTTGACATCCTGCCGCGTCGGGTGAGGATTCTGATCGAGCAGCGATTTGGCCGAGATGATCAAGCCCGGCGTGCAGAAACCGCACTGAATACCGCCGTAGTCCATGAATGCCTCTTGCAACGGATGAAGATTCTCCGGCGTGCCGAGGCCGGCGGCCGTGACGATCTCTGCGCGGTCGGCCTGGCGCGCCAGAACGAGACACGAACAGGCCGGCACGCCGTCGAGGAACACGGCGCACGCGCCGCAGTCGCCGACCGCGCAACCTTCTTTCACTTCGATGTGGCCCATTTGATCGCGCAGCACGTCGAGCAGGGTGGCGTAGGGCTTGACAGAGACTTCCTCTTCAACGCCGTTGATTTTCAGGTGGATGGTTTGCAGGTCGTACATAGAGTCACCTTTCCGGTCACTGTACACGGATTACACGGATGTTATGAAGACAGGGCACGCTCAATAATCCGCCTCGTCATCACTTCCGTCATCTCGCGCCGGTACTCGGCCGAGGCGCGGATGTCGCTAATAGGCGTAGCCGTCGCGGCGGCGACTCTGGCAACTTCGCGGATGAGCGCATCGGTTGGGGCTTGCCCTTTCAACAACTCTTCGGCCTGAGTCACGCGGTACGGCTTGGGCGCGACCGCGCCTAATGCCAAGCCCGCCTCGCGAATTCTCTTTCCCTCCATCCGCAGCACGACCGCGCCGCTGACGAGCGAAATCGCCATCGCGTTGCGGAGCGCGAACTTGAAATAGCCGCTCTTCGTTTCGCCGTCGGCGGGAAAAGCCAATTCGGTGATTATCTCGTCCTGCGCCAGCGCCGTCTTGCGCGGGCCGAGGATGAAATCGGCCAGCAGCAATGCGCGCGAACCGCGAGCCTTGCTCGTCACGGCGATCGTCGCGCCCAGAGCCAACAACGGCGGCACGACGTCGGCGGCGGGCGAGGCGTACGCGATGTTGCCTGCCAGCGTCGCCCGGTTGCGGATGAGCGTCCCGGCGAACTCAGCCGCCATCATCTCGAGCACCGGCGCTTCTTCGGCGAAGAACGGCAGGCTGAAGCAGTCGGTCAACGTCGTGCGCGCGCCGAGGCGAATCGTCCCGTCGTCGCGCCGCGCGTAGCGCAGGTCGCCGAGGCGGTTGATGTCAATCACTGCTTTCGGAATCTTGCGCCGGGCGCGCGCGTCCACCAGCGTGTTCGTCGCGCCGGCGACAACTTCCGATCCTTCGCGCTCGGCGAGCAGCGTCAGCGCCTCGTCAACCGATCGGGTGGGGTAGTATTCGAATCGAGGGACCATTGTCAGACTCCGTCCGCCCGGAGTTAATTCTCCGGGCTGAAAACTCGGAAGTCGGCTGCCCCGTCCCGCGCTCCGCACGAGCGGGGTCGCGGGAGAAGCCGACTAAGTGCTCACGGACTCACAGCCCGGTCCGCCGGGCTTTCATGATTTCAGCCCGGCGATCGACCTGTCCCCCGAAGCGCAGCGGAGTGGGGATCGTCGGGCGCTCTTGCCACCGCGAATAAGATCGCGTCCCTTGAAATGACGGATCGGTTCGGCCCGCGAAATGGGGCCATCAGGGCGTTGAACTCGTGCTTGAACATTCGTTGATTGCCGGGGCTGAGCGCGTCGAACTCGGCGCGGGACAGCGGGAACGAGAGCGACATGTCGAGATAGGCGTCCGAATCCGCAAAGGTGAAGGCGTACTCCCGTAGACTGCTCTGAACGTTTTGAAATCCGTGCCCGGCCAGCAACGCCGCCAGCGCCTCCGGCGTTTTGATCTGGCTCTCCCAGGGCCGAGCCGTAAGGTCGGTGTTCCGCAGCCATTCGAGCCGAGGCGTGGGTTCGGCCACGCGCCGCCGGCGCATCAGATCGTAGAAGGCTTGCGCCGGACGGCTCGACGGCCCCCAGTGCGTGAGCGCAAATCGCCCGCCGGGCTTGATCACGCGCCGGATAGACGGCAATGACCTATCGGGGTCGGTCGTTCCGAGGCCGAAGTTCGACACAACCGCGTCGAATGAACCGGCGGGATAGTCGAGCGCCTCCGCGTCGCCTCGAAGGTACTCGACGCCCAATCCCTCTTTGGCCGCTCTCTGCCGCGCAATCGCCAGCATCGCCTCGGACAAGTCAACGCCCGTCACCGATCCCGTCGGCCCGACTTTGGAGGCGGCGAACAAAGCGGCGAGACCGGGGCCGGTGCCCACGTCGAGCACTTTTTCACCCGGTTGAAGCGCGGCGCGTTCGATCAAGTCGGCCGCCGGGCCGCGAAAGAGGGGCGTGACGTGCTTTTCGTAGTCCGCCGCGACGGCGTCGAAACGGGCCTCGGGGGCCAGCTCTGCCCCCACGTGGGTGTCATTCATTCTCTATCGCCACCACCCGCGCCGGGGCTTGCCCCACGCCGGAGAGTTTGAGCGGCAGGCAGACCAAATCAACCCGCGACTTCTTCAGCGCGCTCAGATTCGTCACGTACTCGACCAGGATCACGTCGGCCTTGAGAAACTTGTAGTGCGTCGGACTGCCCAGCCGAGTCGGCTCCAGCCGCCCGCCCTCGCCGTATTTTGCCAGCGGTGAGTCGTTGTAAGTGTCGGAAACGTAAGCCTTGATCCCTCGCGCG
>JACQED010000064.1 GCA_016200785.1 Chloroflexota bacterium | reverse complement strand
CTCGCCTGTATGCCGGAGGCCGCCTATGTTGACCGGACATTGCTTGAGCAGGCCGCCTCGCCAATCCCCGTGCGCCTCATCAAGAATCCCTCCGGCACGATCCCGGCGGGCCTCAATCTCGGCATTCATACAGCCCGGGGCGAGATCATCTTGCGCCTGGATGTGCACGCCCGCCCGTTCCCCGATCACATACGGCGATGTCTGGAAACCTTGGCGACCAGCGGCGCGGAAGTGGTCGGCGGCCATCTGGACATCAGGCCGGGGGCTGCCGGCCCGGTGGCCTCGGCCATTGCGCTGGCGATCAGCCATCCGCTCGGCGCGGGCGACGCGCGCTATCGCCTGCAATCCCCCAGCCGCGCCGCTGAACTGGACACCGTTCCCTACGCCTGCTTTCCGAAATCGCTCTGGCAGACTCTCGGTGGATTCAATGAGTCCCTTTTGTTCAATGAGGACTACGAGTTCAACTGGCGAGTCCGCGCGGCGGGAGGTCGTGTATTCTTCGATCCGGCCATCCGAACGGACTATTTCGCGCGGGGCACGCTGGGCGCGCTGGCGCACCAGCAGTTTCGTTACGGCTGGTGGAAGGCACAGATGCTTCGTCATCATCCGAAATCGCTGCGGTGGCGGCAGGGGCTGCCGATGACGGCGCTGGCTGGCCTGGTCATCTGCGCCGTCGCCGCGCTGTTCGGCCCCTGGGGCCGGATCGGCCTGTTCGGCCTGATCGCGGCCTATGGGCTGATCCTGGAGATAGCCAGCATCGGCCCGGCTGTTCGACGGCGGTGGGCGGCGCTGCTGCTCGCGCTGCCAGTGGCGCTCGCCACCGTACACTTTGCCTGGAGTGGTGGCGCGTGGGCGAATTTGATCACGGGCGGCCGCTGGCCACGCCCCGGCGTGCGAAAAGAGAAATGACCCACGCCTCGCTGCGGCCAATGCCGCTCATTTTCGCACTGCTGGTCGCCATCTACGGGTTGAGTTACAGCGGCACGTTCACCGCCGACGACGAGCACCTGTTCATCAGCGGCGCGCAGAGTCTGGCGCGCACCGGGCGATTGGAGGCCAATCAAGTCTACGGCAATTCACGATTTCAAGGAGTCTTCCGGGATGTGGAGCCAGGGCAGGCCCTCGTCGGCTCACTGCTCGTCCGTCAGGCAGACAAGTACGAGTTGGGCCGGACACAAACGCCGTTTCTGATGAACATGTTCGCTACGGCGCTTACCGCGTGCTTTGTGTATCTCGCCGTGATGGCGCTTGGCTACCGGAACGCAGTGGCAGTGCTGGCGGGTATTCTCTATGGCACGGCGACCATGGCCTGGCCGTATGCCAAGACTTACTTCCGAGACCCTCTCGCCGCGCTGATGTTGGCCGGGGCATCTTGGGGCTGCGAACTCGGCCTCGCCCAAAGCCGTTCCCGCACAGTGCGGCTGATCGGCTGGGGAGCGATGGCCGGATTTCTGGTGGGCGGCATGCTCGCCAAAAGCACCGTCGCCGTGGCAATCCCGATCCTGCCTGCCGTCGCGCTTCTACGGTCGTGGCGGGGTCGGGTCGACTGGCGCACGCTGCGCGCCCCGCTGGCGGTGGCGCTAATCTTTGTCGCAGGTGCGCTGATCGTCTCCCGCCTGATTCCATCGCGCGGTGCCTTTGGCCGATTCTCGTGGGACTACTTCGCCTTCCTGCTCGATTTCTTTCTCCATGCGCCGCGACAGGCGTTCTTCGAGGCTTTGCTAGGGCCGATACTCAGTCCCGGCAAAAGCATCTTTCTTTACTCACCTATCCTGATACTGGCCGTTGTCTCGACGGCCATCGCATGGCGAAAGCGGTGGCGCGAATCACTCGCCGCGTGGTTGATCCTGGCAGCACTGATTTTGGCGCAGGCGCTCTTTTATGACGACGACTGGTGGGGGCACACCAATTGGGGCTTGCGATACCTGCTCCCCGCTCTGCCTTTGCTGACAGTCGCCTGCGCCCCGGCGCTGGACGCAACCTTGTCGCCCCGCTCAACGGCGCTGCATGTGACAACCTGGGGATTGATCGGCTTGAGCGTACTCGCGCAAGTGGGAGGTGTTGCGGCTAACGCCCGCGTCTATGTTGCGGCGATTGACCGCCTCGGCCCCGATGCAGTTCGACAGTTGGCGATATGGCAGCCACGCTACTCGGCCATACTGGGACACTGGCAAATGCTGGCGAATGGGGCAAAACCGGAAATAGCGTGGGTCCGGGCATGGCACGGCAACGCGCCGGCGGTGGCGCTGGTAAATGCCATGTGGCTGATTGTCGCCGCCGTCTCCGTCTGGGGCCTGCGTCGTCCGTCAATCGGGCTGTCAGCCTTCTCGCTTGTAATGGCGTTAGCACTTCCCTATCCAATGCTGAAAGCCTACTATCTTCTCGATCCTGCGCACTACGGCCAACGGCCGGCCTTTCGCGCAGCGGCCGAATTCATGGATAGAGAGGCGGCCCAGGGCGACGTTGTCCTGGTGCAGGCCTATGGCCAACCTCTGTGGCATTTCTACCTGAATTACAACGCCGGGCTGGTCGAATGGTACTCGCTGCCGCTGCATTTTCCGACGCGCGAAGAGCTTGACCGCGCGACCGCCAGCGGAGATACGACGGCGACGTTGGCTCCATCGGCTGTTACACTTCTCCGGCGTCTTCCAATTCAATACCGTCGGGCCTGGCTGATCAACGCCCTCGACGCCGTGCCGGGAGGACTACGCCTTGAGGAGAAATGGCTGGCGGCTCACTATTCGCTTTTGGGGGAGTGGATCATTGCAGATCACGAGGGGCAGGTGCGGGTATCGCTGTTTTCCCTGCCGGAACCACCACAGGTTCTCAACAAGGCTCAAGTCGCCAACGCATCGCTCAGCGCCCGGATCAGACTCTCTTGCGTGACCGGCTTGGGGAGGTACGCCGTCGCCCCGGCCGCCATGCCTTCCTCCACGTCCTCGGGAAACGACTTGGCCGAGACGATGATAATGGGAATGTGTTCCAGCCTCGGGTCGCGCCGGACGTAGCGGCAGAACTCGAGGCCGGACAGGTCGGGCATCATCACGTCCAATATGACGGCATCGGGCTCGTAGCGATTCATCGCCTCGATCGCCTGGCGCGTTCCATAGGTCTTCTGAAATTCGTAGCCATGAATCTGGAGAATGAGGCCGAAAAGATCGGCGGTAGCAGGCTCATCCTCGACGATCAATACTCGCTTCCGTTCATCTTCTGCCATGGCATTGCCTCTAGGTCGAGTTTAGCACGAGCCGGTTAGCGGGGCAATTGCGTCGGACGCCTTTACGATCCGTCGCCGCCCTGCACGAGAGTCCTGTAATCCTCCGGCGTGTCAACGTCCGGCAGTATCTCCGGGCTCCAATCAACCCAGGCCACCTGACTCTCGTATTTCTGAAACAGGCCGCGCCCGCCGGTGTCGCCGGACACTTGCTGCAACTCGCCCCACGTTGTCCGATCAAAGAGCGCGGGATTGGCCCGGCGCTCTCCCACCCTCGGCGACACAATCGGCGCGAGCGTTTCGCGATGGCGCTGGATCAGCGCATCGAGGAGCGTCCCCGTCACGTGCGGTTGATCTGCCAACATGAAAATCGCCGCGCCGAAATTCTCCGGCAGTGCCGCGAGGCCCGCCTTCACCGAACTGCTCTGCCCGGCCTCCCATTCGCGGTTGAAGACGATCTGCGCCGAGCGATCCTCGACGGCTCGCGCGACCCGCTCGCCCTCCGCGCCGACGACGACGAAAACGCTGCCTGCCTCGCTCGCCAACGCGGCATCAACAGTGTGCTCGATCAGCGCCTTGCCGCGCCAGTCGAGCAACTGCTTCAGCCGCCCCATCCGGCGCGCCTCACCTGCCGCAAGAACAATCACTGCGACTCTCTCCCACACTTCATGCGCCGGATTGTCTGTCGCCACCTCGGCCAGCACGACCGACTCCACCGACTCACTCCGCAACGCGCGACGGGCTATCTCGCGCGCGTCGCCAAGCCGATCCGCTCCTTCGGTCTTGTTGACGAGCGCGACGAAGCGTGCGCCGGCTGGCACGGCTTTGCGGCCCCCGAGCGGATGCACGATCGCAGAGGCGACAACATCGGGTGTTACCACAGCGCCAGGAGACAGCGAGAGGATTTGGCCGAGAAGTCCGGAACGGTGAACGTGAACGTCGT
>JACQED010000281.1 GCA_016200785.1 Chloroflexota bacterium | reverse complement strand
GGCGGTGATCCGCTCAAGCCGCTGATTGACAACATCGTCAACGGAAACATCGCCGGCGTCTGCCTCTTTGCCGGCTGCAACAACGTGAAGATTCCGCAAGACCGGAATTTCATCACGATGGTGAAGGAACTGGCGAAGCGCGACGTGCTAATCCTGGCCACCGGTTGCGCCTCAGGCGCGTTCGCGCGGCACGAGATTCTCACGCCGCAGGCCACCGAGAAATATGCCGGGCCGGGACTGAAGGCGGTGCTCACCGCGCTCGGCATGGCCGCCGGCCTGAACGCGCCTCTACCGCTCGTCCTGCACACCGGCTCGTGCGTTGACAACACGCGCGCCGTCGCCATCGCCGTCGCTATCGCGAACAAACTCGGCGTGGACTTGGACAAACTCCCCGTCGTCGCCACAGCGCCGGAGGCCGCGATGGAGAAGGCGGTCAGCATCGGCACGTGGGCCGTCGCGCTGGGCCTGCCCACCCACGTCGGCGTCATCCCGCCCGTCACCGGCAGTCCGCTCGTCACCGAGGTTCTCACCAAGACGGCCAAAGACCTGTTGGGTGGTTACTTCATCGTCGAGCTCGATCCGGTGAAGGCGGCTGAGAAACTGTTCGCGGCGATCAACGAGCGGCGGAAGGGACTGGGGCTCACCGAGAAAGCGCCGGCGATGGAATTCGCGGTTGGGGACTAGGAGAGGAGTAACGCGAAGAAACAGCCAATCACGAATGGCACGAATAGGCGAATGGCTCGAATAAAAGCATTCGTGTTATTCGTTCATTCGTGTTATTCGTGATGAGAGACTTTTCGGAGGTTCATATGAAACGCATCTTCGTCCGTCCCGACCTGTGTACTGCCTGCAAGACGTGCGAACTGGCGTGCGCCGTCGAGCACTCACAGGCCAAAAGCATCTTCGCCAGCCCGCTGGAGACGCCGCGCCCGATGAACCGCGTTTTCGTCGAAGCCAGTGACGGTCGCAAGATCCCAATCTTCTGCCGCCAGTGCGACGACGCGCCGTGTGTGGCCGCGTGCATCTCCGGCGCGATGTTCCGCGACCCGGTCACCGACGCCGTGATGTGCGATTGGGGCCGGTGCATCGGCTGTTGGACGTGCGTGATGGTCTGCCCGTACGGCGTGATCGGTCGGCAACTTGAACTCGGCAAAGCGGTCAAGTGCGACCTTTGCCCGGGCCGCGAAGCCCCGGCCTGCGTCGCCTCGTGCCCGACGAAAGCCCTGCTCTACGAGGAGGTGGAAACTTTCAGCAAAGACAAACGGCTGGCATTCGCGGCGGCTGTATCGGGGCAGACCCAAGTGTCTGCCCTGCCAGCGGGAGGGTAGCGCGATGCGACACGTCATCGTCGGCGCGTCGGCGGCGGGCATGGCGGCCGCCGACGCCATCCGCAAACGCGACCCGGCCGCCGAAATTGTCATGCTATCCAGCGAGCCGCGCTTGCCGTACTTTCGGCCGCTCATTCCGTATCTGATCTACGACGGCAAGCCGGCAAGCGAAATCACGCGCCAGCCGCATCTCACGCCGAAGAATATCCGCCTGCGACTGGACGTCCGCGCCACCAGCCTCGACCCGGCCAGGCACATACTCACAATGGTAGATGGCACGGGCGGAAGTGAAATCTGCGCCTACGACCGCCTGTTGTTGGCGACCGGCGCGAGTCCCATCCGCCCCGACATCGCCGGAATAGACGGGCCGGGAGTCTTCACGCTCCGCACGTGGGAGGACGCGCTCTTCATCGCGGAGGCGGCGAGAGGCGCAGCGGGCGCGGTCGTCCTGGGCGCGGGGCGCATCGGCATGAAGTCGGCCTTCGCCCTGCGGCATCTGGGGTTGAATGTGACGGTCGTCGAACTGCTCGACCGCATCGTGCCTCAGCAACTCGATATCGCGAGCGCGGCCATCTTCGCCGAGGCGGTGGCGCATGCAGGGATTGAAACGATCCTCGGGCATTCGCTCGTGAAGGTCAATCGTCGCGGTCACAGGGTCACGTCCGTTGTCCTCGACGACGACCGCAAACTCAAGGCCGATCTCGTGGTCGTCGGCGTTGGCGTGCGCCCCAATCTCGATCTGGCCGTGACGGGCGGCCTGCGCATCAACCACGGCCTGCTCGTGGACGAGCGACTGCGCGCCAGTGCGCCCGACGTGTTCGCCGCCGGGGACGTGGTGGAGACGAACGACATCGTCACCGGCGAGTCCATCGTCAGCGGCATCTGGACTAACGCGGCGGCGATGGGCCGCATCGCCGGAGATAACATGGCCGGAGGCGATTCGGCCTACGAGGGCGCGTTCGGTTTGCTCAACGCGATGGAACTCGGCGGCCTGCCCGTTGTCTCGGTCGGCGACATTCACCGCGAGACGGGCGACGGGATCGAGGTCTTCGCCGAGCGGCGCGGACCCGCTCCGCGCTACCGCAAACTCGTCTTCCGGGGCAACCGGCTGATCGGCCTGGTGATGGTGGGCGAGATCGAGCGGGCGGGCGTGTATCAAACGCTCATCCGCGAGCGGGCCGATGTTTCGGCTCTGCGCCGCGAACTGCTCGGCCCGAAGTTTCACTACGGGCACTACATTCACTCACATCCGAAAGCGGCGGATCGGTATGTGAGAGCGTAGGCCTCCTTGAAGCGTATTTTCACCACGAAGACACGAGGGCACAAAGGACTCACAAGGGCTTTCTTCGTGTCTTTGCCCGTACTCGTGCGAGTACGGGTGTGGCGTCGTGGTTAAGTTCGCCGGGCCAACTGCGTAACTCCTATATCTGTGGCCGGGGCGTTTTGAGGGAGGCACCCAGATAGAACACGGAAAGGAGAAACAAGACAATGCCCACCTATATCTCCCTGCTCCGCTACACGCAGCAGGGCGCCCAGAACATCAAGGACAGTCCCGCCCGGCTTGATGCGGCCAAGAAGGGCCTAAAGGCCATGGGCGGGGAGTTCAAACAGTGGTTCCTGGTGCTGGGCCAATACGACGCCGTCGCCGTCCTTGAAGCGCCGGACGATGACACGGCCGCCAAATTCGCTCTCGCCGTCGGGGCGCTCGGCAACATCCGCACCGAGACGTTACGCGCCTTCACCGAGGAAGAGTTCATATGGAGAGCAGCACCATGAACGCCACGAATTCTCACACCAGGGGATATGCACTCGCCGCCGTGCTGGGTGCAATCGCGGGTGGGTTGGCTGTGGCTTTGGCCACAAAGGCCGTCCCGCAGATGATGTCCGGGATGATGGAGAACATGATGAGGCGAATGCGCGAGGAGGGCTGCGATCTGCCCGATATGTGACAGCGCATGATGGCGGGCTTCGGCGAAGCCCAAAAGCAGTAACACCGACTGGCCTCTTCGCCGTGGCGAACGTGATACCGCTCGTGGAAGAACCCGATCTCTCGCGTCGTTTCGGAGGGGACTGTGTCGAATACAAAGGCAACGCACCACGCTGGATTCCCCGGCTCCACCCGTGGAATCCTCCCATTGACGATTGCGCTGATCTTCGCGACCAGCCTCGCCTGTAATCTGTCATCCGCCTCGCCCACGCCACAGACAGAACCCGAACAAGTGGAGGCGGCCACGCCCGGTCAGCCGACGGCGCAGGCCGCAGCGCCCACTCCGGCAGAGCCGGCTCAACCGCCGCAAACGCCTGCAAGTCTCCCCACTCCGACTCAACCGGCCTCGAAGTCGCTCAACCCCGATCCCCCCGACCACGTGATGAAGTTGATCTTTATCCATCACTCGACCGGCGAGAATTGGCTGGCCGACGACAACGGTGGCCTCGGGCGGACGCTGGGCGAGAAAAACTATTTCGTCAGCGACACGAACTATGGATGGGGGCCGGATGGCATCGGCGACCGCACCGACATCGTCAACTGGCCGGAGTGGTTTCGCAGTGACAACACTCCCGTCTACATGGACGCCTTGTTCAACGAGAGTGGACAGAACGCCCCCTACACCCGCACTCTATCCGACCCGGGCGGCAAGAACGAGATTGTCATGTTCAAGTCGTGCTTCCCCAACTCGAACCTTGAAGGAAGCCCGACCGATCTGGCCGCGCCCGGCGAGGGACTAACAGTGAGCAACGCCAAGTTCATCTACGACGGGTTGCTCAAATACTTCGCCACACGTCCGGACAAACTATTCATCGTCATTACCGCCCCGCCGGTGCAGGACCCAACCTTCGCGGACAACGCGAGAGCATTCAATATGTGGTTGACGCAGGACTGGCTGGCCGAGAACGGCTATTTAGAGAGGAACGTGGCCGTATTCGACTTCTACAACGTCCTGACCGGGCCGGACAATCACCATCGCTTCCACGATGGAGCCATCGAGCACATTACCGACCGGGGCAGAAACACTTCTTATTACCCCACTGATGGCGGCGACGATCATCCCTCTCCCGCCGGCAATCAAAAGGCGACCGCAGAGTTCCTCCCGTGGTTGAATGTGGCCGTGCATTGCTGGCTGGGGGACGGCGGCTGCCCATAGCAAGATGGATGAACGCATGGATCACGGGCGCAGTCGAGCCGTTGGAGGCGATCTGGCTGTCCTGATCGTCAGTCAGGATGGATAACAACCATCGCCAGCCGGGCCGCGTACGCTTCGAGTTGCGCCCGGCTCGGCGCCGCGGGCAAACGCTCTGATTTCAGGATCGCTCCGATCATCTTGGGGTGTCGTCGCAGGCGCAGTTCAAGAAAATCGGCGATACGACTCGGATCGGTAATCGCCTGCGCCGTGCCGTCAAACTGACATGACTTGACGCGAACCCGCACGCGAGGATTGGCTTCGACGTTTCGAAACCAGTCAGCCTGAGCGCCGCGTGCCGACGCGACATAGATCGCGCCGTCAATCTCTTCGTATTGCAAGGGCGTTGTCCGAGGCAGCCCTGACTTCCGCCCAGTGGTGGTCAATAGCAGCAGGAGCCGGCCAATGAGCGGGCCGAAGCCGATGGCGTAGAGTGCCCGGATCAACCAGGCCGACGGCGGGCGGAGTCGCATTGGCCGGCCTGTTACTTCTGGGCTTCAGTCTTGGCCGCCCGGGTTTCGAAGACTCGCACGATCACAACGCCAAGCAAAGCAAAGACGAAGAAAACGAGAAGAACCATCGCGGCGCTGTGAATCCTCCGCCGGGGCCGGGCGAGTGGGGGAGATCACGGCTCCACCGACCGCTCCAAAGCCTCCAGCAACTTCGGCAGTAATTCTTTTGACTCGGCCACCACTGCCGCGTCGGCCACCGTCTCTTCGTCGGTGCCCTCGCCGCAGATAACCTCGACCAGTTTCATTTCCCCCGTTTCCTTCAGTTCCTTTACCTCCACTCTCCCGCCGCAACCGGCTCCTCCACCGGCTGCCCCAGCAAATACTCATAGGCCGACAGTGCCGCCTTCGCGCCTTCGCCGATGGAGATGAGGACTTGCTCCGCGAAAGCGTCGGTCACGTCTCCGGCGGCGAAGATGCCGGGCGCCGAGGTGCGGTTGCGCGCGTCGATCTTAATTCGCCCCTCCAGATCGCGCTCCGCCAATCCGCCGACGACGTCGGAGTTAGCATCCAGACCGAGTTCGACGAAGATCGCGTCCGCCGCGATCTCGCGCGTGTCGCCGTTCTTCTTCACCACCAGACTGCGCGCGTAATCATCGCCGTTTACCCTCTGCACCTGGTAGCCTTCGAGCACGACGACGTTGGACGAGGCGAGCAAACGCTTGCCCAGCGCGCTGTCGAGTTCGCCGTGTGTCGGCGCGACCAATGTGACGCGCTTTGCGATCTGCGCCAGTTCGGCGGCGGAGCGCAGGGCCAGCCCGGCGTCGCCGACCACGGCCGTGTTGCGTTCGATGAATAGCGGCGCGTAACTCACCGCGCTGTAGCACAGCCCGCGCATCATGTATTCTTTCTCGCCCGGCACGTTGAGCCGCCGCGCGTTGGCGCCGGTGGCGATGACCAGCGCTTTGGCGAGATACTCTGTGCCGCTCTTGACGCGCACGCTGTGCCCGCCCGGCGCTTTTTGAATTTTCTCGACCTTGTCCATCACGCGAGAGAAGTCGAGATACTCGATTTCATTCACGAAGCGGTTGACGACTTCCTCGCCGTTGATGACCAGATGATGCTCGACGTCCGGCAGTTGCAGGCGGAAGTTGGTCTTGCCGCCGAGGTCTTTGGTGATCAACAACACGTTCAATCGTTTGCGCAGTGCGTAGACCGTGGCAGTCAGCCCCGCCGGGCCGCCGCCGATGATGATCAAATCAAACATCGTTCCTCCTAGTGTCGGAAACTTCAAACGCCAAAGGCTCAAACTCCCAAAGCGGTGTTCTCGATTGGGAGTTTGCGGTTTGAAATTGGGAGTTTGAAGTTTTCACTCCGCCTCCGCAATGTACTCCTCTTCCATCATCGTCTTCGTCATGTCGCGAGACCGCTTGATGATCTCCGCCGCCCGGTGATACTCCTCGTCGTGCGTTGTCGGACAGCGGGCGAGGCCCTGCTCGACGGCCTTCACCGCCACGGCCGCTGCTTCGCGCGGGAACACGTCCCACTCGTCCATTCGTGGCAGAATGTAGTCGGGGCTGAGACCTTTCTCGGCCGCCATGTCGGCCAGCGCGTGCGCCGCCGCCAGGCACATCTCGTCGGTGATCGTCTTCGCCCGCACGTCGAGCGTCCCGCGGAAGATGCCGGGGAAGCCGAGTGAGTTGTTGACCTGATTCGGGAAATCGGATCGACCGGTGGCGACCACCGCGGCCCCGGCGTCTTTGGCCTCCCACGGCCAAATTTCGGGGATGGGGTTGGCGCAGGCGAACAAGATCGCGTCCGACGCCATCGCCCTGATCCATTCTTTACGGAGCGTGTCCGGTCCCGGCGTCGAGAGCGCGATCACCACATCGGCGCCCTTGAGCGCCTAGGGGATGCCGCCCTCGCGCCCCGCGGCGTTGGTGATCTGGCACAGTTTCCATTTGTCCACGAACTCGGCCCGACGCCTTTCGATGTCGCTCCGGCCTTTGTTCAAAATCCCCTTGCTGTCCACCATCAAGCACAGGCCGGGGTCTGCGCCCGAGGCGAAGATCAATCTGGAGCAGGCGACGTTCGACGCGCCACTGCCGACGAAGACGACGCGCGCCTCAGACATCTTCTTGCCGACGATCTTCAGCGCGTTGATCAACCCGGCCAGCGTGACGGTGGCCGTGCCCTGCTGATCGTCGTGCCACACCGGTATCTCGGCTTTCTCGCGCAAGGTGTCGAGGATGCGGAAGCACTTGGGCTGGGCGAGGTCTTCGAGGTTCACGCCGCCGAAGCCCGGCTGGATCAACAGAACGGCGTCGATGATCCTGTCCGGGTCTTTGGTGTCGAGCATGATCGGCCAGGCGTCCACGCCGCCCAGATATTTGTAGAGCAGGGCCTTGCCTTCCATCACCGGCAGGCCGGCCTTCGGGCCGATGTCGCCGAGGCCGAGCACGCGCGTTCCGTCGGAGACGACGGCCACGGTGTTCCACTTGTGCGTCATCTCGTACACGAGTTCAGGGTCGGCGGCGATAGCTTTGCACGGCGCGGCCACGCCCGGCGTGTACCAGATGGCGAAATCGTCGAAGTCGCGCACCCGGCAGCGGAGCGTGGTTTCGACCTTGCCTCGATAGAAAGGATGGAGGCGCATGGCGTCGGCGGAGGGTTTCTTCGCCTTCGCCAGCAATTCCTCCGTGGTCAGAACGGGAGCGTCTTTGAGCATGGGGAGTCTCCTGAGGAGCCGTCAGTGATCAGTCACCAGTCATCAGCCGTCCGTCATCAGCTGACCGACACGGCTTGACGGCTTGAAACCGCTTGACTGAAGACTGATGACTACAACCTAAGATACGAGTCGGTGTAAATCACTTTGTTGAGGAGCACCTGCACGGTTTTCCAGATTTCCGCCTGCTTTGGGTCGTTCATGTCGACGTCGGTCGGCTCGAGTTCGGCTCCGGCGGCGACGGCATCGTGGAGTTTCAGATACAGCGCGCCGGCCGGCGTGGAGCCGTCGCGTTGTTGCACGATGCGGATCGTTTCCATCAACTCGTGGTCGAGCGGGTCGATAATCGCCGCGTCGAGGCCCACGGCCATCAGCATCACCAGGTACGTCCGGTTCAGCAGAGGGCGCATCGGGGTGGGCACCTGATTCGAGACGTTGGACAGGCCAGCGTTGACCATCGGCGGCGGATCGGCCACCATCTTGAGCATGCGCACCGCCTCGATGCACTGCGGCACTTACTCCTGACAGCCGGACACAGTGAGTACCAGCGGATCGATGAGCAGATCGCTCATCGGCAGCCCGACCTCCTGCGCGCGCGGCATGAGTTTCTCCATCGCGAGGCTCACTCTCGCGTCGGCGCTGACCGGGATGCCCTCTTTCGCCATCGTCAGCGCGATCAGCTTCGCGCCGTACTTCGCGGCCAGCGGCGGCACGGCGGCCAGCCGCTCTTCCTCGGCCGAAGTGGAATTGATGATGGCGTTGGCCTTGCCGTTCTTCGCGACCTTCTTCAGCCCGACTTCGATGGCGGCGAGGTTGGTCGTGTCGAACGACAGCGTCATGTCGCCGACCGCTTCCTGCACGCAGTCCACCAGCCAGTCCATCACCTCCGGCCCGGCCTTCTTCTGCGGCCCGATATTCAGATCGAGCGCGTCGGCCCCGGCTTCTTTCTGCTTGCGGGCCAACTGCACGAAGAAGGCGCCGTCGCGATTGGCGAGCGCCTCTTTGACTTTGGGCGATATGATGTGGATGTTTTCTCCGAGTTTGAGCATGGGGGCCTCCCGCTGGGTTGTTGAGCCGGCGACGCCCGACTGCGACCGGCCATCGGATGCTTGCGCCGGACCTGGTGATCGCACTCTATCTTGCCACGCGCGCCAACGTAACGGCACTGCAAATCTGCCCGAATTCGAGCAATAAATGTCACGCCAGAGCGACGGCGGCTTAGGCGAACATTCCCTGCTTTGTCGCATTTTTCGTCCGGGCCAGCGCCAACAACTTGCCCCGCCCGAATCGGGGCGAATGTCCCGACCGAATCGGGACACAGGCCCCATGACAACGGGACGCTCCAGATCGTATATCTTCAGCAAACTGCAAGTGGCCGATCGGGCACAGGCGATCATACGCGCGAGAGAGGCGGGACTGGGAGGTTGAGAAGAGATCGGAGATTGGGAGTCGGTCGGTGGCAATTGTTGGTATAATGGTGACAGATCGGCGGGGTGAACTGCAATGCCTAATCCATTTCCCGGCATGAACCCGTGGCTCGAAAACCCGGCCCTCTGGCGCGATGTGCATCATCGATTGATCAGCGGGCTGGCCGACGAACTCGCCCCTCGTCTGCGCCCTCGATACTTTGTCGCGGTCGAAACGCACACTTACATATCCGTTGCGCCCACTCAGCCTCCCGCCACGCGTTATCCCGACGTGATGGTGAATGACCGAGGAGGGCCGGCGGTCGCCGTCGCGCCTGCGGCGGAGTCATTCCCCTTTCTCACCGTCGAACTCCCGATTGACGACCCGGTCGAGGAGGGCTACCTCGAAGTTCGGCTGGTTCCCACTGGCGAGGTGGTTACAATCATCGAATTACTCTCGCACGCCAACAAACAGCCCGGACGAGATCGGGAGGCCTACGTGCAGAAGCGCGAGGACTTGCTGGTCTCGCAACTGAATTTTGTCGAGATCGATCTTCTGCGTGCCGGGCCAGTAATGCCTCATGCTGAGAGGGCGAAAGACAGCGCCTATCGCCTTTTCATCCGCCGCCGTGAACGGGCACGCAAGGCGCGGCTGTATCCGTTTTCGGTGCGCCAACCCATCCCCGCTTTTCCCCTGCCTCTGCTCCCAGACGACTCCGAGCCGACGGTAGACCTCGGCGCGGTTCTCAATGCTGTTTACGACCGTGCCGGTTACGATCTCGTCATCCGATACGATCAGCCTCCCGCTCCGCCGCTCAGCGCCGATGATTCGGCGTGGGCCGAAAGCGTGTTGACGATGCAGGCCAGCAGTCAGTCGTAATTGGCTTTTTGTCATCCGCTTCGGCACAATCGCAATCGTAACAACCCCGCAAAGTCGAACCCATTGAATCTACCCGCGCGGCGATGATTTCGTCGTGATGAAAATCCGCGCAGACCGGGACACCTTCCACTCCCGCCCCGGCCCGTCTCCGCTTACGATAGCGGGGAAGTTCCTCTATTTCCCCAGTTTTCTTGTTCCTTGTCAAACGGGAGACAAGCCATGCGTGATCTGAAAGCATCGCTGCTGGAACTCGTGCGCCTGGCCGCGACCGATCTGCCGCCGGATGTGGAAAAGGCGCTGCGCGAGGCGCGTGAACGCGAAGCGCCCGGCTCGGCGGCCGCCGGCGCGCTCGACTCCATTCTTGAAAACGCTGCGCTCGCCCGCGCGAACTCGACGCCGATCTGCCAGGACACCGGCACGCCGATCTTCTACATCCGCCACCCTGAAGGCTGGAGCACGCGCAAACTTCGGGAGCAAATCCGCGAAGCGGTGGCCGAGGCCACCGAGCGATCGTACCTGCGCCCCAATGCCGTGGATGCGCTCACCGGCAAGAACAGCGGCAATAATCTCGGCGACGAGGCGTTCCCCACGATCCATTTTGAAGAGATCGAAGGCAGCACGCTGATCGTCGATTTGATTCTCAAGGGCGGCGGATGTGAAAACGTCGGCGCGCAGTATTCATTGCCGAATGCAGCGCTGGGAGCCGGGCGCGATCTGGAAGGCGTGCGCAAGGTCGTGCTGGATGCGGTGCACAAGGCACAGGGCCAGGGTTGCGCGCCGGGCATCCTGGGCGTGGCGATCGGCGGCGACCGGGGCTCGTCGTATTACGCCTCTAAGGAGGCGCTCTTCCGCAAAATGGAGGAAGCGAATCCTGACTCCCAGTTGGCCGCGTTGGAAACCCGGCTCGCCGACGAGTCCAACAGGCTGGGCATCGGCCCGATGGGCTTCGGCGGAGCGACGACTGTGCTGGGCGTGAAGATGACGAACATGCACCGCCTGCCGGCCAGTTACTTCGTCTCGGTTTCGTACATGTGCTGGGCGCATCGCCGCCGCCGGATGACGGTGCGCGGCGATCACGTGATGTATGAATAAGGGAGGAACGTGATGCGCGATTTGACTCTACCCCTCAGCCCCGACATGATCCGCGAACTCAAGGTAGGAGACCCGGTTGGCCTGTCCGGCGTGATGCTCACCGGGCGTGATACCGCCCACAAGTGGATGGTCGAGACCTTCATCAAGAAGGCGCGCGCGCCGCAGGGCGACGACCTCGCGGTCTACGAGGCAATCAAGCCACTGCTCGAAGGCGGCGCGATCTATCACTGCGGGCCGGTCGTCGCCGGCCTCGACACGCGGCAATATCGTTTCGTCGCCGCCGGGCCGACGACCAGCACGCGCGAAGAGCCTTATCAGGGCGAGGTGATGCGCCACTTCGGCGTTCGGGCCGTCATCGGCAAAGGCGGCATGGGGCCGAAGACTCTGACGGCCTGCCAGGACGTGCCCGGCGTGTATCTTCACGCCATCGGCGGCGCGGCGTCGCTCATCGCGCAAACGGTCGAGGCCGTCGTCGGCGTCTACAAGTTGGATTTCGGCGTGCCCGAGGCGCTGTGGGTGATTCGGGTCCGCGACTTTCCGGCGGTCGTGACGATGGACGCTCACGGCGGCAGTCTGCACGCCAAGATCGAGGCGAAGTCAAAGGCCGTGCTGGAAAAACTGTTGGCGGCTTAAACACCCCTCCTCACGTTACACGCATTACTTTTTCACTTTCCTCACCGGATACCTGATGATCGTCTTCTGCTCCTTCGCTTCTGGCCGGGTCAAATACTCTTCTTCGTGCGCCCCGGCGATCTCGTAGCCGCTGGCGGCGATGAATTCGTGCAGGCGCTGAATCGTCGGCGGCTCCTCGCTGTACGGCCCGATGTGGAGAATCTCGCCGACTGTGCCGCCGTAATCCCACATTTCTATCTTCACCGGCACTTCGGGATCGGGTTGGGGCAGGGCACGGGTATGGGACGGAATCGGAATACCCCAGATGCCGGTCCATTGATCCTTCGGAACGAGATGCGCGTCGGGCCAGCGGGCGCGCGGCGGCTCCACTTTGAATGTCTCTTTCCCGGCTTTCTTCAGCGCGAACTTGTGCTTGTACACCGCGCCGTACAACGCAGGAAAGACCTTCGACCCGACGACGTTCGGGTCGCCGTGCGAGACGACGACGGCCATTTTCTGTTTCGGCTTCTTGACGATTTTTGGGTTGGTCGCCTTGGGCTTGCCGGTCGGTTTGGATGCAGTACGTCCAGTCTTCATGTGAGTCTCCTTCCCTCGATTCTTTTTTGCCACGAATTCCACGAATTGCACGAAGAAGGTCCTTTCATTCGTGAAATTCGAGCAATTCGTGGCCACTTCTTACTCATACCTCAACGCCTCCGCCGGGGTGACGCGCGAGGCTTGCGAGGCAGGCAGCCACGTCATCAGCAAGGCCATGCCGTAGGCCAGGCCGACGACGATGCTCATGATGCCCCACGGCACTTGAAATCGGATGCCGGGAATATCGGCCGCGAGATCGTTGATCATGTGATAGGCCGGGATCAACGCCAGCACCGCGCCCATGCCGATGCCCAACAGAGCGACGAACGACGACTCGATCATGAAACTCCAGGCGATCATCTCCCGGCGGAAGCCCAGCGCGCGCAACATTCCGATCTGCTGACGCCGCTCGACGACGGCCCGCGTGCTGATCACGCCCAGCGCGGCCACGCCGACCACCAGCCCCAGCGTGAGGAAGCCCTGCAGAAGAAACTCGATGACGCGCTGGCTGGCCTGCGCTTGCTTGAGCTCCGCGACCTGGTCGATGCTCTCCAATCCGTGTTTCAAGAAAGCGCGCTCCAGCGGCGGGCCGGCGATCTGCGGTCCGACTCCTTCGGCCAGCCGGATGTAATGCGTCGCAGCGGGCACGGCAAACGGCAGAAATTTGTCCAGCGTTGCCTGCGAAACGTACAGGCCAAAGCCGCTGAGGGAAGGCATCTCCAGCACGCCGACGATCGTCACGTTGAACGTGGCCTCGCTGCGCGGCTCGCGCACTTGCACGACGACCGGCCGCATCGTCTCGTCTTCCAGGTAGACCCCCTTGAGTTGAAAGTCCGGGCCGCCGATGATGATGCTGGTAGACTGGCGGGAAGGCACGGCGTAGCGGTCGATGACCGCGTAGCCGGGATGATCGCGCACCGCGCGCCACACGTCGGCCGCAGTCTTGTACGCCACGGCCTTCACTGCCAAATCGAAGCCGACGTGGTCGAGAAAGGCCTCGTCAACACCGCGCGCCACGTAGCCGCTCCATCGCCCGCTTCCCTGCCGCAGTTCGACCGGCAGGCTGGACTCGGCGGCGACGACTTCGTAATCGCCGCGGCGCAGATACGGGTCGCCGGCAATGGCTTTGGCCAGATCGGAGACGGGATTGGTGCGGCTGGACTCGGCGCGCACGTTGAAGCCGCCGGTCAGGGCCTCGGTGTTGGCGAAGACGGTCTCATTCACCTTGAACAGCGTCGCCATGAAGATGACGCTGAAGACGATGATGGCAAACATCGCCACCGTGAGGCCGGTGCGGAAACGGTTCGAGAGCGGGTAGGCGATCGCCATGCGCAAGACCGGCGCCAGCCGGCGCGATCCCCCGATGAGGCCGAGGGTCGCCCCCAGCAGAAGATCGGTGTTGTACATCACCACCATCACCGTGCCGGCCACGAGCAGAGTCCCGGAGATGAAAAACATCTCCGGCCCGGTCGTCATTTCCGGCACTCCCAGACGTCGCTCGAGGGAAAAAGGCAGTGACCAGAAGATCGCCAGGCCGAGGCCCATGACGGTGAAGGCAATGCGATCCGAGAGGCCGGCGCGGTGCCGCAAGGGCCGGGCCAGAAGCCCGCGCAGGATCAACCCGAAGCCGACGATGACGAACGAGACGCCGAGCGAATATGGGGCGGCATTGGCGGCGCGAAACCCGGCCTGAACCAACAGCAAGCCCAGGGCGAGCGTCAACGGCCCGCTCACGAATCCGGCCCACACCACACCCACCATACGGATGGGCACGCCCACCAGCCACGTCCAGACCGCGCGCGCGACTCTCCCCCGACGCAGGAACCGATAGCCTTCGGCCACGAGGCGGACGGGCGCGAAGAGCCGGTCGCGGAGTCGGATTGGCGGGGGCGGCGGCTCGGGCAGATCGCGGATCGCGGCCACGATGTTGAGACGGCTGACTCTGTAGGCTGAGAACAGGACCGTGCCAAAAGTGACCAACATTCCGAGCGTGTAGGAGACGACGAGACTGCGCAAGGTGACGCTCGGACGGATGACCAGATCGGTTTCCCCGGCGAAGGCTTTGCCCAGCGTCGCGGCGATGACGAGGCCGGTCAGCACGCCCATCGCGACGCCCACGGCCGCCGCCGCGATGTCGTAGGCCGTTCCTTCGAAGACGAACATCTCCACCAGGTGACTGCGCTGTGCGCCGACCGCGCGCGTCATTCCCATCTCCGATTTGCGCTCGGCGGCCAGCATCACGAAGATGAGGAAGATCAACAGCAGTCCGGCCGAGATGCTGAACAGCCCGGTCACGACGAAGATCGTGGTGAAGGCGCTGGCGGCCAGTTCGCCGGTGTCCAGCGTGTCGCGCTTCACGTCGTCCACGCCGAGTTCGGAAAGATCGTCGAAGAGCGAGGCCAGCCGGTCGCGCGTGGGCTTATCTCGCCAGCCGGCGTCGGCCAGGCTGTTCTGCGCGTCGGCGGCCAATCCCTCGTCGGCGAGCAGACTCCGAATCTCGGTCGTCAACTTGCCGGCTTCAAGCCCATCGGCGAGAGCCAGCAGGTCTGTCTGGATGCTGCCTCGCCGGAGCGCGGCGGTGAGCCGGATGGTGCGGGAGACGCTCGGATCGCTCGACAAGATGCCGAATATCTGGCCG
>JACQED010000280.1 GCA_016200785.1 Chloroflexota bacterium | reverse complement strand
GTGCCGCTCGGCTGGCTCATCGGCCTCGATGCCCGTGCGCAGTGGACTGGTCGATTGTTTCAATTGTCGCCCAGTGTGTTCGTCCGCGCGCAGGCACCGGGAGGAGGAAAAGTTGCGCCGCCCGGAAAGTTCTTTCGTTGTACGGCCTGCGGTTGCGATGATTTGAAAGACACCGGTGGCTACCTCGAATGTGCTGAGTGTGGCCGCCGGTGGGCAGTGCGTGATGGGATATACGATTTCAAGGAACCCCTATGACGGGTGAGGTTGACGTTCAATCTCCCTCCGTCTCACTTGTCCGCCAGTATCTCCCATCCGCCCGCTGCGTCAACTTGAAGCCGATCATCTCGCGCCGCAGAGTCGCAGTATCGGCGTGAAAGCGACCGATGATCTCGTTGGCTTGAGCCTCGTCATATTGGCGCCCCGGCGGAAATTCCTTGACGACGTGACGCAAAACGGCGAGCGGTTTCTTCTGCTGCGCCGGGCTCTCTTTCAGCGAGCCGTCGCGCCGGCTGAAGTCCGCAACGATTTTCTCGTCGAAGGCGCGCCGGTCGAGGTCGGCCGCCGCCTGCGGCAACGCATCGCGGCTCGGCAGTCTTTCAGCCATCTGGCGAATCACATCAATTCCATACTGGCGAGCCTCGCCTGTCAAGGGTACAATCACAGCATCATGTCGCTGGGCTTCCAGCAGGAGATGTGCGATGCTACAGCAACGCGAAACGTACGCCGTTGAAATCGCCGGGGTAAAGCGCAACCTGCCCCTGTTTGAGGTCAAACCCGGACTAAAGATCGCCGTTCTCAACATCTTGGGAGATACGGAACTCGTGGAGGCCGCCGCCAGCGCGCTCGCACAAAGACTCTCGGAGGTCACCTACGATCTTCTCGTCACGGCCGAGGCCAAGAGTATCCCTCTCATTCATGGTCTGTCGGTGCGAACCAAGAAACCCTACGTCGTTCTGCGCAAATCCTACAAGCCGTACATGGGCGAAACAGTACAGGCGGAGACCCTGTCCATCACCACCGGCGAGCCGCAGACTCTGCACTTGGACGAAAAAGATCGAGATTTGGTGAAAGGCAAGAGGGTCTTGCTCGTAGACGATGTAATCTCCACGGGCTCGACACTGCAGGGCATGCGCCTGGTGCTGACCAAAGCCGGCGCCGACGTTGTGGCCGAGTCAGCCATCTTCACCGAAGGCGAGCGCGCCAAGTGGGAAAATATCGTTGCGTTGGGCCACTTGCCGGTGTTCACCGGCTAGCGCCATGCGCGCCGGACTCTCGTAAGAACGCCTACGCCGCGGAAATTGACTGATGCTATAATCTCCGTAACGGAGGAGATCATGTTCAAGAGACGCGAAGCGGAAAACGAAGTCCGGAAGATGGGACGTTTGCCGCCCGGCCAGGCGCTTACCAACAAGTTCCCGGTTCTGCACTATGGCCCGGTGCCTCGTTTCAACCCCGCCACCTGGGATTTGCGAGTCTTCGGCGAGGTCGAAGAAGAGAAGCGCTGGGCATGGAACGAGTTCAATCAACTTCCACGCACCAAAATCAAAATGGACATCCACTGCGTCACGCGCTGGAGCAAATTCGACACACAATGGGAAGGCGTATCACTTCGCGTGCTCGTGGATCAAGGCATCATCAAACTCAAGCCAACCGCGGTTTTACGGTGAATGTGCCGCTCTCGGTCGCTTTGGCGGACAATTTTCTGTTGGCAACGCATTTCGACGGCCAGCCGCTGGAGACTGATCACGGTTATCCGTTGCGTGGTATCGTCGGCTCAATCGTCGGACAAGACGATCTCATGACCCCGTACTTCTGGAAAGGCGGCAAGTGGATTCGCGGCCTGGAGTTCCTGGCGAAGGATCGTCTCGGGTTTTGGGAACAGGCCGGCTATCACAACGAGGCCGATGTGTGGAAAGAGCAACGATTCTCATATGGCTGAGGCGGCAGTTAGAAGCAGAGACGATTCACCGGATCGCCTCTACGAACTCGAGCGCCTGCGGATGGTGCGCGAGCAATTGAACGGTCGCGACATCGTCGACCCTCGGGTGTTAGCCGCGATGCGCGAAGTGCCGCGCCATCTGTTCGTGCCCGACGATCTGCGCCACCTCGCCTACCGCGACGGGCCGCTCCCTATCGGACACGACCAGACGATTTCGCAACCGTATATCGTGGCTTTGATGACGCAGTTGCTTCAGTTGGTTGGGACTGAGACTGTGCTGGAGGTGGGCACGGGCTCGGGTTACCAGACGGCGGTGCTCGCCTGGCTGGCACGGCGAGTATTTTCGCTGGAGGTCAAAGCAGAACTTGCGCAGCAAGCGTCCGAACGGCTCAGCGAACTCGGCAGGGATAATGTCGAGATCCATGTCGGGGATGGAAGTCAGGGGCTGCCCGATCAGGCTCCCTTCGAGGCCGTCATCGTCACGGCGGCCGCGCCTTCGGCGCCCCCGCCGTTGACAGCCCAACTCGCGCCGGGCGGCCGGATGGTCATCCCCATCGGCGGCCGTGACAGCCAATATCTTGAACGTTGGATCCGGCGTGGCGATGCGTGGCACATCGAGCGCGTTTCGCCGGTGATGTTTGTGCCGCTTGTCGGGCGTTATGGGCAAGATAAAGAGACGTGGTGGTGGATGTGAGTATGAAGCGAGTGCTGGTGATTGAGGATGATCCGGACATGGCCGAATTGCTCGGCCACATGATTCAGATGAACGGCCATGAGCCGGCCGTATTCATTGCCGCCGATGAGGCGCTGGCCGATGCGCGCGCCAACCCGCCCGACGCGATCTTGATCGACATCATGATGGAGCAAATGGACGGCTGGACGATGTGCGAATGGTTGCGCCAGATCACGGATGCGCCCGTGGCCTTCATCTCGGCTTGGCGGACGGGCGAGAATGCGGAACGCGCGAAGACTATGGGAGCGCGCTTCATTACTAAGCCGCTGTCGCACTATGACCTGGGCAGAGAATTGAATCTGATGCTCGGTTGAGCATACGACCGTTGTCCCGCGGCATAATGAATTGAGCCACGATATGTCGTGGCTCTATTTTTTCCTCTTCCTTTTGGGCGGCTTCCTCGCCGCAGGCTTTCTCGGTTTGGGCTGAGTCTTCTCTGGTTGCTTCGGGCCTCGCTCTTTTTTCTGATCGCTCTTGCCATTCGCTTTGTCCGCGATCTCCTTCAGCGCCTTAAGGACCTCGAAATGGATCGTCCCTTTGGGATACTTGCTGTCACCACCCCGCGCGCGCTCAGATCTTCCGTCTCGATGCGCTCGGCGACGAGCGAGCGCTTGAGCCCGTCCCAGGTGAAGGGCTCGAGGAACAAATCGCGCGCGCGGACGACGAGATACCCGCCGTTGGCCGAGTGCTTGGATGAAAGCGTGTGATTGGTAATTCTGCGTCGGCTACTTGCCCAGGTGCATCGGCATCGCGACGTAAAGGTAATCGTCTCGCCCCACGGGGCGAAGCACGCCGGGGCTGGTGGCAGTGGATGTTTCGAGGGCGACGTTCTCCGTGTCGATGACGTTGAGCACGTCGAGCAAGTATCTTACATTGAAGGCGATCTCGATTGGCTGGCCCTCGACAGTCGCATCCACAGTGGCCTCGTTGCTGCCGGTTTCGGCGGATGTCGCGCTGACCTCCACTTGGCCGGGCTGGAGATCGCCCCCCGGCGTGACGCGCACGCGGGCAGTGTTGGCCGCCTCGCGGGCGAAGATGTCGGCGGCTTTGCAGGCCTTGCGGAACGAGGCGGTCGGCATCACTGTGCGCGTGGCGTAACTGCGAGGAATGATCTGCTGGTAATCCGGGTATGTTCCCTCGATCAATTGCGAAACGAGTTCGACATTGCTGAGGTGGAAGATCACCTGGCCTCGGTTCAGCGGCAAAGTCATCACCACCGGGTCCTTTTGGTCGCCGGAGACCCGGCCGAGTTCAGCCAATGCGCGGGCGGGGATGATCGCGGAGATCGGTTCGCCGGTTGGCGCAGAGAGGTGCGCCGTTCGCACCGCAAGGCGGAAGCCATCGGCGGCGGCCAGTGTCACTTCGCCGCCGATGATCTTCGCCAGCACTCCCGTCAGAATGGGGCGCGAGTCGTCGGTCGCGGCGGCGAAGACGACGTGACCGATCATCTCGCGCAGGTCTTCCACGTTAAGTTGGATGCCGTTGTCGAGGTCGGCCTGCGGGACGATCGGGAACTCCTGCGCGTCGATGCACTTGATGTCGTTGTTGAAGGCGCCGCACTTCACGTTCAGCGACTGCGTGCGGACGGCATAGGCCATCTCGACTTTGTCGGCTGGGAGGGTGTTCACCAGATCGACGAACGTCTTGGCCGGCACCGTCGTCGCGCCGTCTTCTTCGATCTTGCCGCCGACCCACGCCGTGATGCCGAGTTCGAGGTTCGTCGCCGACAATTTGATCCGGCCCTGGTCGGATGCGAGAAGGATGTTGCCCAGCACGGGCAGAGTGCTGCGCGCCGCCACCGCGCGGCTGACGATGCTCAGACCTTTGGCGAGATTTTCTTGGAGACAAGAGACTTTCATGTGGACTCCACCGACGGAAGATTTAGAGTGATGACCGGTACAATTCAGAGTATAGCCTAATTTTGGAGACTCGCAAAGTGGCTGCCGGAACGAAAACACGCGCGGCTCTTGGCCGCGCGTGTCTCTGACGAGTCTCAGTGTTCCGCGCCGCGCCTTACACCCATCCCCTCAACTTCACGGCCTCGGCCACGCGCTGGATCGCGACGACGTACGCCCCGAGCCGGTTGTGGACCTTGTACGTCTGGGCTGCCTGATGCACCGCGTGGAACGCGGCCGTCATCTTCTTGTCCAGTCGCTCGTGCACCATCTCCTCTTCCCAATAGTAACCGTAGGCGTTCTGCACCATCTCAAAGTACGAGACAGTCACGCCGCCCGCGTTGCACAGGAAGTCGGGGATCACGTAGACGCCGTTCTTGTGAAGAATCTGATCGGCCTCCGGCGTCGTCGGGCCGTTGGCGAGTTCGGCGACGACGCGCGCTTTGATCTTCCCGGCGTTCGCCTCGGTGATCACGTTCTCCAGCGCCGACGGGATCAGCACCGGCACGTCGAGTTCCAGAATCTCCTCGTTCGAAACCGCCTTCGTGCCGGGGAAGCCGACGACCGATCCCGTGCGCTCTTTGTGCGCCATCAACTGCTCGTAGTCCAGTCCGTCGGCCTGGTAGACCCCGCCCCTCGAATCCGAAGCAGCCACGACGCGCAGGCCGAGCAGGTCGCGGCCGAGTTTGTGCGCAAACGTTCCCGCGTTACCGTATCCTTGTATCGCCGTCGGCGCGCCCTTGAGGTCGAGATCGAGAATTTTCGCCGCCTCGCGGACGCAGTACATCCCGCCGCGCGCGGTCGCGTCGCCGCGCCCCGCCGAGCCGCCCAATGCGATCGGTTTGCCGGTGATCACGCCGAATTCATTGTAACCTTGCATGAAGGCGAACTCGTCGGCCATCCACGCCATGATCTGTGGCGTGGTGTAAACGTCGGGCGCGGGCACGTCTTTCTCGAGTCCGAGGATGCGCCCCACCTGCCGGATGTAAGCCCGGCTGAGGCGCTCGAGTTCGCCCGGCGACATTTCTTTCGGATTGCAGATGACGCCACCCTTGCCGCCGCCCAGCGGAATGTTCACCACGGCGGTCTTCCACGTCATCCACGCCGCCAGCGCGCGGACGGTGTCGATCGTCTCGTCGGGGTGAAAGCGAATGCCGCCCTTCGTCGGGCCGCGCGCGTCGTTGTATTGGACGCGAAAGCCGTGATAAATCTTCGTCGTGCCGTCGTCCATCTTGACCGGCAGAGTCACATGCAGTTCGCGGAGCGGCCAGCGCAAAAGATCGTGCGTTGCCGGATCCAATTTGAGGACTGCCGCGGCCTCGTCCAGCTGCTGTTGGGCAATCTGGAAGGGATTGGGCTTACTACCGCTGAGCGGCATCCCACGCCCGTCGCCGCCCTTCGCACGGGCTTCGGCGGCTCCGGGTTTCACCATGGTTGTCATATCGGGTCTCCTGTGAATGAGTTAGTTATCAGTCCCGCCCCAGAACGAACGGCGGGTTCTCACCACCGTTCGGGATGGTATGCCAGATGCGGTGTGAGGTCAAGTGACATTCTACTGCCCCTCCACCTTCACTTCTTCAAGCCGGCCAGTGCTTCGTCCAGCAGGCTCTGCACGACTTGCGGGTTGGCCTTGCCGCCGTGCGCGCGCATCACCTGCCCCATCAGCCACTTGGCTACAGTTTCTTTCCCCGCGAGATATTGCTCAACCTGACCGGGATTATCCGCGATCGCCCTCTTCACCGTCTCAGCGATGGCCGCTTCGTCGCTGACTTGCGCCAATCCCTGGGCTTGAACGATAGTCGGGGCAGACTCGCCGCTGCTGAACATCTCGGCCAGGACGATCTTTCCGGTGTTCCAATTGATCTCGCCCCGCGCGACCATGCCGATCAGCTCGACCAGCCGCTCCGGCGTGACCTTCATCGCCTCGATCTCGATCCCGGCTTGATTCATCAACCCGAATAGCTCGCCGGTGATCCAGTTGGAGATAGTCTTGGGGACGACGGGTGACGGGTGATGGCGCGGAGCGCCCATGGCGAGTTCGACGGACTGCTCGAAGTAGCCCGCAACATTGCGTTCGGCAACGAGCACGCTCGCATCGTAGCGGCTCAGGCCGAAGTCGCGCACGAAGCGAGCGCGTTTCGCGTCGGGCAGTTCGGGCAGGCCGGCGCGAATTTGCTCCACCCACTCGCGGGAGATTTCCAGCGGCGGCAGATCAGGTTCCGGGAAGTAGCGGTAGTCGTGCGCCTGCTCTTTACTGCGTTGTGAGAGCGTCGCGCCGCGCGCCTCGTCCCAACCGAGAGTTTCCTGATCGACTGTGCCGCCTTCGGCGTAGGTCCTTGATTGGCGCTCGATCTCGTATTCGACCGAGCGGACGAGCGCGCGGAACGAGTTGAGATTCTTGACCTCGGTTCGTGTCCGCAATTCGGTTGTTCCGGCGGGCCGCACCGAGACGTTGGCTTCAAACCGGATCACGCCTTTCTCCATGTCGCCGGAATTCACTCCGAGATATTTCAAGATCGCGCGGAGTTTGGCCGCGTACGCCTTCACCTCCTCGACCGAATGCATGTCCGGTTCGCTGACGATCTCTAGCAGAGGCACGCCGGATCGGTTGAAGTCAACCAGCGAGTGGCCGTCAACGTGGAAGAGTTTGCCGGTGTCTTCTTCGAGGTGAACGCGCCGCACGTCGATCCGCCTCTCGCCGTCGGGCGTCTCGATCGTCATCCAGCCGTTCACGGCCAGCGGCAGTTCGTATTGAGAGATTTGATAGCACTTCGGCAGGTCGGGGTAGAAGTAATTCTTCCGCGCGAAGACGTTGACCTCGGCGATCTGGCAATTGAGCGCGAGGCCGACTTTCATCGCGAACTCGACCGCCTTCTCGTTGACGACCGGCAGGACGCCGGGGAAGCCGACGCAGACCGGGCAGACGAAAGTGTTTGGCTCGGCGGTCACGGAATCGACCACCGCACAGCCGCAGAACATTTTCGATTTCGTCTGAAGTTCGGCGTGGACTTCGAGGCCGATGACGGGTTCGTAGGCGTTCACTTCTTCAGCCATTTCGTCCAGCCTCAGCCGTGCCTCCGCATAAACCGCTCCATCCTCTCCAACGCCATCTCGATCTTTTCATACGCCGTCGCGTAACAACAGCGCACGAAGCCCGCGCCGCTCGCGCCGAAGGCCGAGCCGGGGACGACGGCGACCTCCTCTTCCAGCAAGAGTTTCTCGGCGAAAGTGTTGTCGTCCATCCCCGATTTGGCGACGGAGGGGAAGGCGTAGAACGCGCCGCGCGGCTCGAAGGTGTCGAGGCCGAGCGAGTTCAGCCCGCCGACGATTAGCGTGCGGCGGCGGTCGTATTCGGCGACCATGCCCTGCACAAACTTGTCGCCGCCGTCCAGCGCGTCGAGCGCGGCCACCTGCGCCGTCGTCGGCGCGGACATGATCGTGTATTGGTGAATCTTCCGCATCGCGGCCAGCAGGTCGGCCGGCCCGCAGGCGTAACCCAGACGCCAGCCCGTCATCGCGTAGGCCTTCGAGAAGCCTCCCAGCGTGACCGTCCGCTCGCGCATGCCCGGCAGTGAGGCGAAGCACACGTGCTCGAAGTCGTAGACCAGCCGGTCGTAGATTTCGTCGGAGATCACGAGCAGGTCGTGCTTCTCGGCGAACCGGCCAATCTCGATGAGATTCGCGCGCTCCATCACCGCGCCGGTCGGGTTGTTGGGATAACCGATCAGCAGGGCTTTGGTGCGCGGCGTGACCGCCGCTTCGAGCGCGCCGACGGTGACTTGAAAATTATCCTCAACGCGCGTGGGGATCGTGATCGGCGTCCCGCCGGCGAAAGTGACTTCGGCGGTGTAGGCGACGAAGCACGGCTCGGGCACGAGCACTTCGTCACCCGGATTGAGGATCGCCGTCAGCGCGAGGTACAGCGCCTCCGAGACGCCGACGGTGATCAGGATTTCGGTCTCCGGGTCGTAACGCGCGCCGTACAACTTGTCGAGGTGATCGCAAAGCGCGCGGCGCAGTTCGACCGTGCCGGAGTTGGAGGTGTAGTGCGTCTCTCCGCGCTCCAGCGAGCGCATGCCGGCTCTCAGGATCGGCTCGGGTGTGACGAAGTCCGGCTCGCCGATGCCGAGCGAGATCACGTTCTTCATCGTCGCCGCAATGTCGAAGAACCGGCGGATGCCGGAGGGTGGAACGGCAGCGACGCGAGATGATACGAAGTTTCTCATGGGTTGCCTCATAGTTGGTGAATACGCCACTCGTCGAAGAGTTCGACGTACGTCAGATTGAAGACGAGCCCCTCGACCGTTCGCACCCGGAAGCATTTGCCTCCCGGAATGCGCCACCGCTCTTCGACCTCCTCCACCTCCAGCCTTTGGCCCTGCCACCACACCGCCGTCGGGCGCTCGGCGTATTCGTAACCCGAATGGCACTCCACCTTTTCAGTCATTCAAACCCCACTTCCGACGAATCGCCCACGTTGAACACGCGGAACCGGCCGCCCACGCGCGCATCTTTGCCGATAAGCGACTGGGCCAGGATGCCGTTCTTGATCTGAGCGCCCTCGTCAATGATCGAGTCGCGCACGATCGAATCCTCCACTTTGCATCCGGCGGCGATGGTCACGTGCGGCCCGATGATCGAATGCGTGATCTGCGCGGTCGGGTCAATGTGCACCGGCGGGATGACGATGAAATCGTCTTGCTGAACCTGCGCGCTGTTGTCGTGCCCGTGCTCCAGCAGGTAGCGGTTCGTCTCCAGCACAGTCTCCGGCTTGCCGCAATCCTGCCAAACTTCCACCGGCTGAACGCGCATCTTGATGCCGCGCTTGAGCATCAGGTTCACCGCGTCCGCGAGAAAATATTCGCTCTGGGTCTTGATGCCTGCGGCGATCTGCTCTTCGATGCACTCGATGAGCAGGCGTGAGTCTTTAAAGTAGTAGAACCCGACGACGACGAGGTTGTTTCTCACGTCATCGGGTTTCTCGACGAGCCGCGTCACGAAACCATCCGACCCGACTTCGGCCACGCCGAAGCGCCGGGGGTCGTCCACTTTTTTCACCCAGGCGATCGCGTCAACCTTCTCGTCCTTCAGCCGGGTGAGATCGGTTTGCACGATGGTGTCCACAAAGGCCATCAGCATTGGCCCCTCAAGCACCTCTTTCGCGAGGTAGATGGCCGTGGACTGGCCGTTCATTTCCTTCTGCTCGAAATAGCGGGCCTTGATGTGTGGGTAGTCTCTGGCAACATACTGCTCGATCTGTTCGCCGAGGTGGCCGACGATGAAAATGATCTCCTCCACGTCGTCCAATCCCCTGAACATGTCCAGCACGTGCCCCAGCACCGGCTTGCCCGCCACGTTGATCAGCGGCTTGGGCTTGGTGAAGGTGTGCGGCCTCAGGCGCGTGCCGAAACCGGCGAGGGGGATGATGACTTTCATTTGGGCTTTCCTTCGGCCCGAGTTTGAGATCGCTTCTGGAGCCGTTCCAACATGTCCTTTGTCTTCTGATCGAGTCCCTCACTTCTGATGGCAATCATCACCGTCGTCCATTCGTCTGGCGGAAGTTGCCGGATCGCGGCTATCAAGTGTTCCGCTGTCAACTCTATCTGCACGTGATCGAGAATAACGACTGCCATCGGAAGTGCCTCCTTACCTATTTGTCCGTTTTACTTCCGTTGACTCCAACTTCGCCAACACGGTCGACTCGTCGAGGAGTTGAATACGCTCCTCGGATCCCAGCGCAGGCTCAAACGGACGAAAAGATCAAGGATTGAGTTTTCCCACAACCTGCTCCAATGCTTCCAGTACATTAATCGCCGGGTGCGCCTCAACACCAGATGGAGTGTGCTTATGAAACGGGAAAGTTGCGAGCTCGCGGTGGTGGGGCGCGGAGTCCCAACGGACAATCAAATTGCTCTCGGCATCCATGTGGTGAATACGATACTTCTGTCGTTCCGTCGGCAACTGTTCGGAAAACTCAAGAACCGAGCCGTCAAGGAAGGTTATCCGGCCCTTGGTGAAGCCGGTACCGAGGGCCACGTCAACCTCGCGCTGTACCGACGAGGCGGAAATTACGCCGGCCAACTCTTTCAGCTTGGCGTCCAGCGCCTCAAGATATTCTTGGAGATTCACAGGGCAATACTACTTATCAACTCGATCTGGCGCTGGGTTTCCAAGAAGGACTCCCAAACATACTGCCACTCGAACCAGTCCGGCTTGTCGCCCAACTCACCGGCGTTGAATTTAGCGGCGAAGGTTTGGGAGTCAAAGCCGTGGCGCTTCTCAAAAGCAGACAGCCGCTCGTGGTAACGGCGGCGGCTGAATTCCAATGCGCGCCGTTTCAACTCGATCCCAGCTTTCACCAAAGGCACCGCCTGTGGTTGCAGAGTCAATGTTGTCGTGACAGTCGCCATAGGATCACCGCCTCTCTTAAACTCCGGGTGGACGAGTATGCCACCCCGTCACCGCCTCATACGCCGCCGCGACTTTCAAAATCCTCTCCTCCCCGAACGCCGGCCCCATCAATTGCAGACCGATCGGCAAGCCCGCGGTGTCGAAGCCGCAAGGAAGCGAGATGCCGCAGATGCCGGCGAGGTTGGCCGGGAGGGTGAACACGTCGGAGAGGTACATCTCCAGCGGGTTGTCGGCCTTCTCGCCAATCTTGAAAGCGGTCGTCGGCGTGACCGGGCAGGCGATCACGTCCACCTCTTTGAACGCGGCGTCGAAGTCGCCTTTGATTAGCGTGCGGACCTTTTGCGCGCGCAGATAATAGGCGTCGTAATAGCCCGACGACAGCGCGTACGTTCCGATCATGATGCGCCGCTTCACCTCCGCGCCAAATCCCACCCCGCGCGTATTGCGATACTCGTCCCAAAGCCCCTCATCCCTAACCCCTAACCCCTCGCCCCCGACTCTCAATCCATACCTCACCCCATCGTACCTGGCCAGATTGGCCGAAGCCTCGGCGGGCGCGATGAGATAGTATACGGGCAGAGCGTATTCGGTGTGCGGCAGGCTGACCTCGCGCGCCTCTGCGCCGAGGCTTTCCATCACCTTCACGGCGTCCCGCACCGCCGTTTCAACTTCCGACTGCATCCCCTCGATGAAATACTCTTTAGGCACGCCAACGCGCAAACCTTTCAAATCCGTTGCATACTCAAATCTGTGGTAGCAATCCGGCATGGCCAGCCGCATCGCCGTCGAGTCCTTCGGGTCGTGCCCGGCGATCGTGCCGAGGATGAGCGCGGCATCGCCCACCGTGCGGGCCAGGGGGCCGATTTGATCGAGGGACGAGGCGAAGGCGACGAGGCCATAGCGCGAGACGCGGCCATACGACGGTTTGATCCCGACGACGCCACAGAGCGAGGCCGGCTGGCGGATGCTCCCGCCTGTGTCCGAGCCAAGCGCGCCGAAGGCCATCCGCGCGGCGACCGCCGCCGCGCTCCCGCCACTCGATCCGCCGGGAACGCGCGTCGTGTCCCACGGGTTACGCGTGGTGAAGAAGGCTGAGTTCTCGGTCGAAGAACCCATCGCAAATTCGTCGGTGTTCGTCTTGCCGAGGATGACGACGCCGGCGGCCAGTAATTTTTCTATGACCGTCGCGCTGAACGGCGGGCGGAAGTTTTCGAGGATGCGCGAGCCGCAAGTCGCCGGCACGCCCTCCACGAGGATCACGTCTTTGATCGCCAGCGGCACGCCGGCGAGAGGGTGCAGTGTGTCGATCGTGCCGTTCCGCCAGTGCGCGATCATCTCATCGGCACGGCGGGCGTGGTCGAGCGCGAGGTCGGGCGTCACCGTGATAAAGGCGCGGATCGCCGGGTCAACGGCCTCGATGCGGGCCAGCATCGCTTCTGTCAGTTCGACGCTGGAAACTTGGCCGTCGCGGAGCAAGCCAGAGACCTGGCGCAGAGTTCGATTGTGAAGTCCTGATTCATTCGCCGCCATCAGTCGCGCTCGCTCCGTTCAACTCGTCTTCAGCGTGTTCGCCCTTTTTCTCCGCCAGCAAGTCGGGGAGCAACGCTTCGACCACCGCCACGAAATCCTGGGCGATGGCGAACGCGGCCCGTGCCCGCTCTTCGGTCACTGGCTGCATGCGCTGATAGTCCGCTTCCAGACGCCATTTTTGTATTTGATTCAGCAGGCCGCCGTAACGGCCTTCCACCCGGCCCGGCTTGACTAGGTGCAGGGAGAACAAATTCAACGTTCCGGCATGCGATTGGGGCGCAATGCCGATGATCGCCAGTGCCCCGTCCGCTGCATCGAGTGCGGCGTAGTAGGCCCGCGAGACCGCGTCGCGCCATTCACTGCCCTCAAGGAGCAACCGCGCGGCATTCAGGCGATGACGCGCCGATTCCATAAATGTCCGCGCCACTTCCTCAGGCTTGCCTTTTCCCACTGTGATACCCTCCCCGATCAATGGAATGCCGTCCTTTGCCACGTTGCGAACGAAGGGCGCTCCCAAGTCTATCAGGCGCTCCAGTTCGTCCGGGCCGTAGACAATCGGCGCCAAGTCCACTTCGTCGTCGAACATCAAGTCCCTCGTGAAGTCCAACACGCGGTCGTATCGCTCCGGCGTGGCTTCGCTCAGTTCCAGAAAAACGTCCACATCCGACTCGCCGTGCGTATCGCCCCGCGCCTTCGAGCCGAAAAGGATCAGCCGCCGCACCTGACCGGGCATCGTCGCGTCGAGCCAAGCCTGAAACTTGCGGAGGGCGCGGGCCTCGGCTTCCGAAAGAGTGGCAGGCAGGGTCGCGGGGGCAGTGTTCATGATCGGGCGACAGGCTCGACGGCGCGCGCCGGGCGCTGGAAAGGGACGCGCCGTGTGAGCCAACGCCGCATCATTCCAGAACGGGCGGAACTTGAAACATCCCGGCGTTGGCGTCGGGCGCGTTGGCGAGCAGTTTCTCGCGCGGGAAGGAGGGCGTCACTTCGTCAGGCCGCAGAACAGTCCGCAGGGGGAGAACGGTCGCCGTGGGCGGAATGGCCGACGTGTCGAGCCGGTTGAGCATGGCGACGTAGTCGAGGATCGCCGACAGTTGCTCGCGGAAGCGCGCTTTCTCTTCGTCGCTGAGACTCAGCTTTGCCAGTTCGGCGATGTGTTCGACTTCGCTAAGTGTGAGGGCCATGCCGCAATTATAGCACTGTCACTTGATATGAAAGCGGCGACGGCAAATCGCCGCCGCCGCCAACAAATATCGTTGTCGTTGCCTGGCCGTTACGGGCTGAGAGAAACACCGTTAGCCTCCGGAGGCCGATACCAACTCAACAGCGGCGGGATGCGCCTGCCGCTGACGCGAGTGAAGCCGTTGAAGGCGATCTCAGTCGGCTCGTCCGTCGGCTCCTCTGTGATGTCGGGTTCCGGCGTCAGCGAGAGTCCGGTTGCGGTCACGCGCACCGCGTCGGCTTCGAAGCGCGGCAGAACGCGGTACCCGGGCGCATCGGATCGAGAGGTGGTGTATTCGCCGACGATGCCCGTGATCTGCCAGAATTGTCCCCGGCGCATGTGCGGCCGGCGGAAGCCGAGCGAACTGCGGAAGAATACGCGGGCGCGTCCGCTTCCATCGTCCAGCCAAACGGCGTTCGACTCCAGTCGCACGACGCGCCCGACGAGCGTGACCAGTCTGCCCTCGCTGGCCTCACCCACTTGCCCGGTCGCGATGCGCTCCGGCGCAGGCTCGGGGGCAGGCTCTCCCAAATGCATCTGGTAGAGAGTGCGGAGGTAAATCTGCCGCTCGCCGTTGCGACTGCGGAGATAGCCGTAGAGTGTGATCTGCTGTCCGGCCTCCATCGGCGGAAAGACGCCCCGCCCCAGATAGACGGCGATGCCGCCGCCTGACTCATCTTGCACGTAGATCACGCGGTCGCCGAAAAGCGGATAAGGGCCGGCCACGCGACCGACGATCGTGACGTAAGCGCCATCGTCCCACTCGCGCGCCACGGTCAGCGCGGCGGCGATCGGCGTGGGCTTCGGGCCGCGGCCGCCGTCTGGCCGGGGCTGATTGTACATTCCCGGCGTCGGCAGCCAGTCGAAGCCGAAATCGCCGGGTGCAGACGACAGGCGGCTGATGGAATAATCTTCGCCCGGGTCTTTAGCCCACAGGACTTCGTCGGCCAACAATCCGTCGGGGAAGCGCAGTTGAGCGAGATCGTAGTCGTCGTTCAGGTCCAGCTTGGTCACGCTCCGAAAGAAAGCCAGCACGTGACGCGCCTTGATGATCGTTCCCAGATGAATAGTGAAGATATCGCTCCCGCCGGCCGGAATGTCGTCGAGATACCAGCTGCCGAGGTGGATGCGATGGCCGCTGGCATTGAACAGTTCGATGAACTCGTCGTTGGAGCTGACGATGCCGTCGTGGTTGTAGTCTTGGCGGGGGTGCGGCACGACTTCGTTGATATATATATCGCCAGGGTAGTCAAACAGGCCGTGTCTGACGGGCATTGTCTCGCCAAGCACCGGCATGACTTTCCCGGTGGTACCGCCAATGGCGTTCGTGACATTGTCCGGCGAAAGCCAGATGTCCAACAGTTTGCCTTTGGTGATTTTGGCGACACTGCCTTTCAAGATGTAGCCTGTTCCGGCGGCATTCTCGGCGACGGTGAAATCTGAGATCGTCAGCCCGTTCCTCGACAAGTTGAGCGGCGATTCGACGGTGCCCACTGTCGGCTCGCCCGAGTCGGCGATCCCGTTGTTGTTCGTGTCCTGGATCAGGCGCAGACCGCTGAACGCCGCTGGCGCAAATTCATAGGACAGGAAGCCGAGCGATAGGCCGTTTCCGATGATGGCGCTCTCGCCGTCGGCCACGAGGCGGAAGCGGAAGAGATCCACGTCGGAGACCTCCTGTGCCAACTCGTCGCCGATCGTGACAAACGCGTTGGCGGTCTGTCCGCCGCCGTTTTCGGCGATCCTGAGGAAGCCGCCGTTCGTCGCGCCAATGGTCGCGATCTGCGGAAAGAAATCCGACACGTCGTCGTTGTCGTCGTCGCCGTTCGGCAAGCGGGCGATGGCCTCGTCGGCCGGGCCGGTGGCATTGCC
>JACQED010000279.1 GCA_016200785.1 Chloroflexota bacterium | reverse complement strand
TGCACGGTGGCGATGGAACGAATGAGTTCCATGATGATGACGGTCTTGCCCACGCCCGCGCCGCCGAAGATGCCGGTCTTGCCGCCTTTGGTGAACGGCGCGATCAGGTCGATCACTTTCAGGCCGGTCTCGAACACTTCGACGCGCGTGGATTGCTCGTCGAACGGCGGCGCGAGGCGATGGATCGGGTAGCGCGCCTCGGTCACGACCGGCCCGCCGTCGTCCACCGTGCGGCCCAGGACGTTGAAGATGCGGCCCAGCGTGTTGGGGCCGACGGGCACGGAGATCGACGCGCCGGTGGCGATCGCCGCCATGCCGCGCTGGAGGCCGTCGGTCGAGTCCATCGCCACACAGCGCACCCAGTTGTCGCCGAGGTGCTTCTCCACCTCGAGGATGAGCGGCAGGCCGCCGCCGTCGCGCGGAATTTCGACGGCGTGATAGACCTCGGGCAATTCGCCCATCGGAAATTCACAGTCCACCACGCCGCCTTGAATTTGAACGACCTTGCCGATTGATTTTGCCATGAGTGAATCCTTATTTCGCCAGTGTCTGCGCGAGCGCTTCCGCGCCGCCGGCGATGTCCAGAAGATCGCTGGTAATGCTTTGCTGGCGGGCTTTGTTGTAAGTCAGCCGGAGGTTCTCGACGAGTTCGTTGGCGTTGTCGGTCGCGTTGCGCATGGCGACCATCCGCGCGCTGTGCTCGCTCGCGAGCGATTCGAGTATGGCCTGATAGATCTGTAGTTCGGTGAAACGCGGCAGAACGACGTCGAGGATCGCTTCCGGGCTAGGCTCGTAGATGTAAACGTATTTCGTGACGTGCGGCAGCGCGATGTGATCGGCGATCGGCTCGCCGGCGAGTTGGCCGGGGAGGATCGGCAGCAGTCGTTTGATCGTCGGCTTCTGCGTCAGCGTATTGACGAAGTCGGAGTATGCCAGCACGACCTCGTCGGCGTCGCCGCGCAGAAAATCGTCAATCGCCGCGCGCGCGATGGGCCGCACTTCGCGGATCAGCGGCGCGGCCGAAAGTCTCTGGCTGAAGTCGGCAATGATGTTTTTCCGCCGCCGCAGCAGCATGTCGCGCCCTTTGCGCCCGACGGTGATCCAGCGGATGGGCGCGGTTTGGGCGCGCTCAAAGTTCAGCGCCGCGCGCACCATATTTGTATTGTAAGCGCCCGCCAGACCGCGATCGCCGCTGACGAACACGATCGTGATGGCGCGCACTTCGGGCCGGACTTCGAGGAGAGGGTGAAGTATCTTTCCATCAAGCGGCTCGGCGGCGAGGTGAGTGAGCACCTCCCACGCTTTGGCCGCGTAAGCGCGCGTGGCGAAGGTGGCCTGCTGCGCCTTCTTGACTTTGGAGGCGCTCACCGCCTCCAGCGCGCGGGTGACCTGCGCGATGTTTTTGACGCTCCGAATGCGGAGCCGCATTTCTCTGGCGGATGGCATGGCGTGTGTCGTGTGGCGGGTGTCGGGTGGCGGGTGGCTTTGCTCGTCACCCGTCACTCCCCACTCGTCACGCTATCCCGTCCACCCGGCGTTGAACGCTTTGAGCGCGTCTTCGAGGCGCGGGCGAGTGTCGTCGGTAATCTGTTTCTTTTCGGCGATGTCTTTGCCGGCCTCGGGATACGAGACTTCCATGAGCCGCAGGAAGGCCGTTTCCCACGCTTTCATCTTGTCAAGCGGCACTTTGTCGCAGTGGCCGTTCGTGCCGGCGAAGATCGCCATCACTTGATTCTCCAGCGACATTGGCTCGTACTGCGGCTGCTTGAGAATCTCGGTCAGGCGCAGGCCGCGGTCGAGTTGCTGTTGTGTGGCCTTGTCGAGGTCGGAGCCGAACTGGGCGAACGCGGCCAGTTCGCGGAACTGGGCCATGTCGAGGCGCAGTTTGCCGGCGACCTGCTTCATCGCTTTGGTCTGCGCCGCGCCGCCCACGCGCGACACCGAGATGCCCACGTTTACCGCCGGGCGGATGCCGGCGTAGAAAAGGTCGTTCTCGAGATAAATCTGGCCGTCGGTGATCGAGATGACGTTGGTCGGAATGTAGGCCGACACGTCGCCGAGCAGCGTTTCGATGATCGGCAGCGCGGTCAACGATCCGCCGGAGCCTTTGACTTTGGCGACTTTCAGATTGGCGGCGTCGCCGCGCGCCTTGAGAATTGCCTCGGCGTTGTGCGCCGATCGCGGGCCGCCGTGGACTTTGCCATCCACCGCGTCTTTCTCGCTGGCCTCGCCGTCGTGTGATTGGCGCACGATCACGTATTTGTTGGCCAATCGCGCGGCGCGTTCGAGCAGGCGCGAGTGGAGATAGAACACGTCACCCGGATAAGCCTCGCGACCCGGCGGGCGGCGCAGGAGGAGCGACACTTGCCGGTAGGCCCAGGCGTGCTTGGAGAGGTCGTCGTACACCACCAGCGCGTCGCGGCCATTCTCCAGGAATTCTTCGCCCATCGCGCAACCGGCGTACGGCGCGATGTATTGCAGCGCCGCCGATTCGTCCGCCGCCGCCACGACGACGATCGTGTGATCCAGCGCGCCATACTTTTCGAGCGTGCCGACGATGCGGGCGACCTGCGCCTTCTTCTGGCCGATCGCCACATAAATACACAACAAGTCTTTGCCCTTTTGATTGATGATCGTGTCAATGGCGATGGCCGTCTTGCCGGTCTGCCGGTCGCCGATGATCAACTCGCGCTGGCCGCGCCCGATCGGGATCATCGAGTCAATCGCTTTGATGCCGGTCTGCACCGGCGTATCCACGTCCTGCCGCAGGACGACGCCCGGCGCGATGCGCTCGACATTGCGGAACTTGCTGGTCGCGATCGGCCCCTTGCCGTCGATCGGCTCACCTAACGCATTGACCACCCGCCCGATCAGCGCGTCGCCGACCGGCACCGAGGCGATGCGGCCCGTGCCGCGCACGCCCATACCCTCTTTGACCTCGGCGTACTCGCCCACGATGATGATGCCGACGTTGCTGTCTTCGAGATTGAAGGCGATGCCCATCACGCCGTTGTCGAACTGGACGAGTTCCGAGGCGCGCACGCCGGCCAGGCCGGTGGCGCGAGCAATGCCGTCGCCGGCCTCGGTCACCGTTCCCACATCCTGCGCGACCAGCGTCGGGCTGAAGGCGCGGATCTGTTCTTCAAGCGAAGCGGTGATGTCCTGAATGAGAGTGAGTTCAGCCATTGAGACTCCTGAAATGATTTACGCTGTGGGCTTGCGAACGGATTTCTCGCGTTGGCACTTGCGCTACGCTGGCTTCGACCTGGTGGCGCCTTTCGATCTGGCGGCGGAGAGTGGCCCGGCAGCAACAAGTTTCTTGAGTCTTGGGTCCACCGTCAGATTCAGGCCTTCGAGACTTCTGGCGCCCAGGAGCAGCAAATCGCCTTTTTCCGCGAACACCACCTCGTCAATGGTAAAGAACTTGTCCAGGCGAATAACCGCAAAGCCGACACTGCGCGTGATCTGCTGGCCGTTGGCCATTACAAATGGCACGTCCTTTTTTTCTCTTTTTATGCCGATCTTTTCGAGGATGGCCGCTCGAATCCAAGTGTGTTCGCTCCCCGTATCCACCAAGAGTTTGGGGATGACCGCCGATTGAGTGCGATCAACCGAATTCTCGATCTTGCATCGTGTATAAAACGTGCCCATACTCACCTACTTCAACGGCAATGTGCCAAAAGCCCCACTGCGTCGAGCGCCCTCACGTCGTCAACCCCGCCACCGTCTTCGCGTCCAATTTGCGGACGACGGCGGTGAGCAATTTCAAGGCGTTGTCGTAATCGTCGCGATGAATGATCGCGCTGTGCGAGTGGATGTGCCGAGCGGCGACGCCGAGTACGACGGTGGGCACGCCGGACTTGTGCAAGTGGATCGCCGCGCCGTCCGTCGCCCCGCCCTCGATAGCCGATGTTTGCAAAGGCAGGCCGTGTTCCCGTGCGGTGTCCATCACCAGATCGCGCAGGCGCAGATTGGGGATCATGCGCGCGTCAAACAGCACCACCGTCGGGCCTTTGCCGAGTTTGACTGCCGACTCTTCTTCTTTGATCCCCGGCACGTCGCCGGCGATGTCGGATTCGAGAACGATCGCCACGTCGGGATTGACGAGTTCCACGCTGGTCGTCGCGCCGCGCAATCCGATTTCCTCCATCACCGTCGCCACGCCGAACACGGCGTTGGGATGGCCGGCCGGCTTGAGTTCATGCAATGCCTGCACCATCAGCGCGCAACCGACGCGATCGTCGAAGGCTTTGGACAGATACGTCTTCGGATTGGCGAGGATGCGGAAGTCGGCCAACGGCACCACCGGGTCGCCGGCGCGGACGCCTGCGGCTTCCACCTCTTCCGCCGAGGTCGCGCCGATGTCAATGTACATGGCTTTCTTCTCGACGACCTTCGTGCGCTCGTCGGCGGGGAGCAAGTGCGGCGGCTTCGCGCCAATCACGCCGACCACGTCGCCCTTTGAGGCCTTGATCACGACTCGCTGGCCGAGGAGCACTTGATCGAACCAGCCGCCGAGGGGCAGGAATTTGAGAAAGCCCTCTTTGGAAATGTGCCGCACCATGAAGCCGATCTCGTCCATGTGACCGGCCAGCATCACGCGCGGGCTTTCGCTTCCGCCGTTCTGTTTGCAGATCAGACTGCCGATTTTGTCTTGCTCGATCCCGCCCAGGGGTTCGAGATAGCGGCGGACGACGGCGCGCACTTCGGCCTCATGGCCGGGAACGCCATGCGCTTCGGTGAGTTCTTTGAGAAGCGTTTCGGTCGAGTCCATTCGTTGCCTTTAGCAGTAGCGAGCTCTCAAGCCCGCCCCGCGTTCATTCAAGATGAGAGCGGGAGAATAATACTCGGAAACGGCGCAATTGTCTAGCAAATCACAAATGAGACACGAATTTCTCGGATGAAACGGATCGGATTTTGGATTTTACTTCTCTCCCTCTGCCAATTGGCTCCGTTTCTTTCCTCTCCCCAATTGCATAGATCGTTGATAACCTGCCCAGATGGCGCGGGACAAAGCGGTGCGGAATCCGGCCTTTTCGAGAAAGTACAGCGCCTCCGCCGAGGTGCCGCCGGGGGAAGTGACTTGATTGCGCAGGCGGGCGAGGTGATTCGGGGAATGCAGAACGTACTCGACCGAACCCTTCACCGTTTGCAGAACCAGTTTTTCGGCGACGTGGCGCGAGAAGCCGAGGTGAACGCCGGCGTCCACCATCGCTTCCATGAAAAGAAAAACGTAGGCCGGGCCGTTGCCGGAGAGCGCCGTTGCCATGTCGAGGTAATCTTCGTCGTCCACAAACACCTGCTCGCCGAGCGCGCCGAGAATGATCTCGGCCTGACGGCGCTGATCGTCCGTTACGTCGGGCGAGGCCGTCCACACGGTGATGCCCTGCCCGATCTGCGCCGGGGTGTTGGGCATGGCGCGGACGATACCGGTGTGGAGCGTGCCTTGCGCGATGGTTTCGATGCGCGCCCCGGCGATGATTGACAGCACGAGCGATCCGGGGAGAATGTGGCCCTTCAGCTCGGGCATGACGGCTGGGAGAATCTGCGGCTTGACCGAGAGCACGACGACGGCCGCGCCCTCGACGGCTTCACGATTGTGTGTCGTATTGTTGACGCCGTATTTTTGGCGTAGGACTTGCCCGCGCTCTTCGCGCGGCCCGGCAGCGGTGAGGTGCCCCGGCTCGATCAGTTTTTGATTTAGCAGGCCGGCGATCATGGCCTCGGCCATCGCGCCGGAACCGACGACGGCGATTTTTGAGTCGTTGAGCATCAAATTCTCCTAGGACTGACAGGGTGAAG
>JACQED010000292.1 GCA_016200785.1 Chloroflexota bacterium | reverse complement strand
TTCCCGCCGGACGAGTCGCTCCAATCGGTCTGTGGGTCGGTGACGATTTCGTTGATGAGGACCGAACCGGCGGCGGCGGGAGAGAAGTGCGTGACGGAACTGACCGAGCCGGTGGGGGTGATGACTTTGCCGGTCGTGCCGCCAGTGACATTCGTGATGTTGGCGACGGGCAATGAGAGGCTGAGCGAATCGGCGCTGGCGAGATTGTTCACGTCGCCGCGCAGAATGTAGCCCGTGCCGGCGGCATTGACCGGGATGGTGAAAGTTGAAAAAGTGATTCCGTCCGAGACGTCGAGCGGCGCTTCGAGCGTGCCGACGGCGGCCTCGCCGACGTCCACCGTGCCGTCGTTGTCCGTGTCTTGAACGAGTTGAAGATTCGCCGGAGACGATGCCGTTGGCTGTGACGCCGAACGTCAGCCCCGTGCCGATGAGCGACGTTTCGCCGATCGCGGTGAGGCTGAAGCGAAACAGAGTTGCGCCAGTTGCCGACGTGCCGCCGAAGGCGTTGGTCGCCTGTCCGCCGCCGTTCTCGCCAAGAGTCAGCGATCCGCCGTTGTCGAGTCCGATGCGCGCGGCCTGTTGGGTGAAATCGGCCACGTCGTTGTCGGTGTCCGTGCCATTGGCAACGCGGGCAATCGCCTCGTTCGTCGGACTGGTGGCGTTGCCGTTCGTGCTGCCGCCGTCGGGCGCCCCGTCGCCATTTCCATCGCCCTCGAAGTCATCGCCAATCTCCACGTCGTCAATCAGCGCGCCGCTTCCGTCCCGCAGGGCGATGTAGATGTCGTTGTTCATCACGATCTGGGCATTCGCCGCGTCACGCGGCCGGCCGATGACGAGGTACTCACCCGCCTTGAAATTGTTGATCGAGCCGCCGTTCGAGAAAACGAGGGTCGTCGAACCGGGCGCGTTGAAATTGAACGTCCCCGGCGACGAGTCGGTCAAGGTGATCGAGAAGTTCGTCAGGTCAACGGCGGCCAGGCCTTTGTTGAACAGTTCGAGCCACTCGTCGAGATCGCTGATCGCGCCGCCGCCGGGCACGCCGTTGAAGTTGTTGGTGCTCCAATCGGTCTGCGGGTCGGTGACGACTTCGTTGATCACGATGACCGTCGGGGCGGGGGTGGGGGTGATAGTAGCGGTCGCCGTCGCCGTCGGGGTGGAGGTCGTAGTCGCCTGCTGGCCAACTCCCGCCGTTTTCTGCATTCGCGGTGTCCACCGTCGCCCCGCTGGGGTCTTTGAGCCGGAGAACCTCGCCGGAATTGCTGAGCGCGCCCGTGTAGATCAGATCGGCGGCCACATCGTTCACCGTCGTGTCGTCAGTCCGCTCCAACAGGAAGAATCCGCCGGCCGCGATCGAACCATTGAGCGCGATGCTCGGTGTACCATCGTCGGCGGCGAGCGTCCAGCCGGCCAGCGAAATCGCCGTAGCACCCGGGTTGAATAGTTCGATCCACTCGTCGTCATCGCTGGCGACCGTGCCCATCCAGGCCACCTCGTTGATAACGACGGCACGGGGCGGGAATGGTGTACTGGTTGAAGTAGCGGTGGCGGTGTTCGTTGGCGTGTTGGTGGCGGTCGGCGTGGAAGTGTTGGTTGCAGTGGGAGTCGGAGTGCAAGAGGGCGCAATCGTACCAGGTATCTCTGCAGCGCTGGAGGCGTTTTGGGGTTGAGAGATAGAGCGGGTCACAAAGTCGGCAGCATTGTTGTCCGAGTCCTCGCCGTTACCGCCTATCTCATCTGCTCCGCACGCCCCCATGCTGGCAGAGGTCGAGGTGTTCTGCGCTTTGCGCTCGACACTGCCATTGGTCGCCGGGTTGGCGATGGCCGTTCCCTCGCGTTCTGTCGCCGTGCCGAGGCCGACTTTATCAACGAGCGTTCCGTTGTTGTCGTAGAGCAGGATCGTGTTGTTGGCCGCGATGCGGTCGGTGGTGTTCGAGTACGTCGCGTCCGCCGCGACGCCGCCGTCGAAGAAGCCGGCGGGCGGCGTGATTAAGAAGAATCCGCGCGCGGGGATGGATACTGCGCTGAACGACGCGATCAGGTTAGATTCAGTTCCGCTGGATGTTTTTCTGGAACTGTCCAACCGGAGATGCTGACCGCCGAGTCGGTTGAGTTGTAAAGTTCGATGAACTCATCGGACGCTGCCGCGCCGCCTGTCTGGACTTCGCTGATGACAAGGTGGTTCGCCAGCGCTGCCTCGGGCCGGGCATGGGCAACCGGGGCGCGCGGCAGGCCGATTTCTCCCAACAACAAACAAGAGCCGATCAGCGCGCAGACGAGCGCGGTGATGGCTGTGTGGAGGCGACTTCTTGGCACGGCATGGGGCACGCGACCTCTCCTTGGCGACGGGTAAGGGACTGGGGAGGATACTGCGGAGGGGCGGGAAAGTCAAATCCCGCTGTGGGCGGCGTGGATTCCCATCTGGGGGATGGAGTTCAAAAGACGGGCGGATGAGAGGGCCGGCCGAGAGGCTAGTCAGCGGATATGAAGCGGATTAGCGGATAGGCCGAGCGCCTTCTCGGACTCGGGTCCATCCGATAATCCGCTATGCCGAAGGCATCCGCTGACTGATTCCCCTATGCTTCCTCGTTCTCCCGGATTTGCTGTTCGATCTCGTCTTTGTGGGTGCGGTAATAGGCCCACGCATTTGTCAGGTCCTCCGCGCGCAACGTAGGGTAGCAAAGCAGCAAGTCCGCTTCGCTCGTTCCAAGTCGCCTCGCCTGCGCCAAGACCCACACCGGAATACGGGTGCGCACAATACAAGGTTCGCCGCCGTTGACGCCCGGAATACTGTCAATGCCGGGAAAGGCATCGCCCAGGTCGCGCACCACCCACTGCAGCACCTGAGCTTTTTCTGCGCGTGACATCGAGGATAGCAGTTTTTCAGCGTCTTGAAGCGTGCTCATGGTCTCTTCCCTGCTTTCACGCGGCGGATTATACACCCCATTTCTTGGCCGCCTCGATCAACTCCTCCATCGGCCTCAGTTCCCTCACCGCCACTGCCCAATTGTCGGTGCTGGTGTGCCGATATTGCTTCACCTCACTGCCGGGGCGCAGGCGTTTGCTCTTGCGGCGAAACTCATTTTTAGTGAGCCAGCCGGCGACGTAGATTTGCAACCCGTAAACCCAGATGTTGCCCCAGTCGCGCGGCGCGATGAGGCGCGTGTCGTTCAAGACCGGGCTGTGAACGCCGACTTCGCCGCCGGGCAGGGTGGGAGTGTGTAAATAGAGGACGGAATAGAAATCTCCCTCGACGGCGGCGCGCACTTTCGGGGCGAGGCTCAGCCGCTCGACGATCGCGTCGAAGTCGCGGCCCTGCCCGCCCATTTCGATCTCAACTGGCGCGAGGGCATTGCTCTTGAGCGCGAGGCGGCCCAGCGACTTCCATCGCCGGGAGCGAGTCCAGTCCTCCCGCTCGAACGAGTGGAGGAGATAAATCGGTTGGTCGGCCTCAATTGCGCGACCGATATCCGAGGCATGCTGAGTCTCCAGGCCGGCGAGGAAGCCGAAGAGGTAGGAGGCCGAGGTCGAAGAGGTCTTTGCGCGTGAAGTGTGTCGAGCCGAGGCGGTTGAAGGGAATGTCCTCTTTCTGCAGGTGGCGGACGAAGGCAAGTTCGACCGCGACGCCGGCGGCGATCTTCCGCAGGCGCGGCATCAGCCCGAGGGCCATTCGATTGTAAGTGTAGTGGAGTGATTTGCGCGCGTACTCAATGCCCGCCAGCGTCAGACTGTCGTCGTAGGGGAGAACGATGAAGTCGGCGGATAGGACTGACATAAATCTGGGGGACTTTACCACGAAGACGCGAAGGCACAAAGATCACCAAGATTCCTCTGTGTTGCTTCGTGTCCTCGTGCCTTTGTGGTTTCGCTTGTCTGCTCAAATGGATCGGTTCAAGGCCCTCTCAAACATCGCCAGCCCGTCTTTGATCTGCGACTCGTTTACCACCAGCGGCGGAATCCAGCGCACGGTGTTGTCGTAAGAGCCGCAGGTCAGCAGCAACAAGCCTTCGTCGAGCGCGGCTTTGGCGACGGCCTTCGCCCGGTCGGTCCACGGCTCGCCGCGCGGGTCGGTGAACTCGGAGGCGATCATCAATCCTTTGCCGCGCACGTCGCCGATCTCGGGATGCTCCTCCTGCATTTTCCGCAGGCCGGCCATCAGCACTTGCCCCATCTTTTCCGAGTTCTCGATCAACTTCTCATCGCGCATCGTCTGGATCGTCGCGACGCCGGCGGCGCAGGCAACGGCGTTGCCGCCGTAGGTGCCGCCGTGCGATCCCGGCGTCCACTTCGACATGATCTCTTTGCGCGTCGCCAGCGCCGAGAGCGGCAGGCCGGAGGCGATCCCTTTCGCCATCACCATGATGTCGGGCACCACGTCGAAATGCTCGACGGCGAACCATTTGCCGGTGCGCCCGAAGCCGGACTGAACTTCGTCGGCGATGAGCATGATGCCGTAGTAATCGCACAGGTCGCGCAGTTCGTGGAGGAATTGCGCGGGCGGCACGACGTAGCCGCCCTCGCCCAGCACCGGCTCGATGAGAATCGCCGCTGTCTCTTCGGGCGCGGTTTGCGACTTGAGCAGAAGTTTGAGTTCTTTGAGGCAAAACTTCAGCGTCGTCTCGTCGTCCCAGCCGTAGCGGTACGAATAGGGGAAGGGCGCGACGAAGACGCCGGAGGCAAGTGGTTGAAAACCGGCGCGATATATCGTCTTCGAGGTGGTCATCGCCATCGTGGCATTGGTGCGCCCGTGGAACGATCCTTGAAAGACGATCACGTTGGTGCGTTTGGTGGCGGCGCGGGCGAGTTTCACCGCGCCCTCGACGATCTCCGCGCCGGAGTTGCTGAAGAAGAACGTGTCGAGCGGCGACGGCACGACGGTCAGCAGTTCTTCGGCCAACTGGATCATGGGCTTGTGATAGACGATGTTCGCCTGACCGTGCAGAAGTTTCGCCGCCTGCGCCTGAATCGCCTGCACGACGCGCGGGTGCGCGTGCCCGGTGTTCGTCACGCCAATGCCGCAGGTGAAGTCGAGATAGCGTTTGCCGTCGGTCGTGTAAAGATACGCGCCCTCGCCGCGCTCGGCGATCAACGTCGCACTGCGCGACCAGACGGGCGAGAGGTGAGCAATACCGTTGTCTGCCATCTCAGTCTCCCTTTCCAACGCCGACCATGGCGACGCATTCGATCTCGACCGCCGCGCCGCGCGGCAGGCCGGCCGCCTGCACGGTGGTTCGCGCCGGTGGATTCTGTGAGAAGAACTCGGCGTAGATCGCGTTCATCTTCTCGAACTCGGCCATGTTCGCCACGAACACAGTCGTCTTGATCACGTTAGTCAGCGACGAGCCGGAGGCTTCGAGGATTGATTTGAGATTGTTGAGCACCTGGCGCGTCTGCGCCTCGATGCCGCCTTCGACGAGTTGGCCGGTTTTGTAGTCCAACCCGAGCTGCCCGGCGGTGAAAACGAGGTCGCCATAGCGGATGCCCTGCGAGTACGGGCCGATCGCCTTCGGCGCTTTGTCGGCGATGATCACTTCGCGTTGTCGAGTCTTGGGCATGGAGGTCTCCGATGTCTAGAAAAATCTGAAAGGCCCTCACCACAAAGGCACGAAGACACTAAGTTTTTCTTCGTGCTCTTCGAGCCATCGTGTCCTCGTGGTAGGTTGTTAGATGTGAGGTTCCGCACAGTGTCGGAGATTCTATGGAGATAGTGAGAAAAGTCAAACAGACTATCGAAAGAACGCCGCCGCGCGCCCGGCGAGCGCATCGGCGAGCCGGACGTCGAAGCGTGTTTCGAGGGGCGGCAGTGCGTCCGGCGGAAAGAAGGCGACTTCAAGGGATTCGAT
>JACQED010000291.1 GCA_016200785.1 Chloroflexota bacterium | reverse complement strand
GATCGGCAGCTTCGAGGCCAGCGGCCTTCTTACCAGCGAACAGGTCGCAGACTACGTGCGGGAGACAATACCGACGAGTCATCTTGAGGGATGCCCTGGCATCCAGTACGAACCTGACCATTGGGTTTTCGAATTGTTTCCCAACGGCCTAGCCTTCTTTGACACAATAACGCACGAAATCAAAGTAGGCCCAGCCGAACGCTTCAGAGAGTGGTATGCCGAGCCAAACGAGGGAATAGTGGACGCTATCACCCATGAGATCGGACATAACATACACCAGAACTTCATTGAGCAACATCCCGATATTGCCGCGAAGTGGACTGACTTGTATGCCCGAAGTGGAGAGAATGACTTGTTTCGCGCTACGCCAGCACGAACGAATACGAGGATTTCGCGGAATCCTACAAGACGTACGTCCTCGATCCGGAATTGCTACAATTCACTAGCCCAGAGAAGTTTGCGTTCATGAGGGACGTCGTCTTCGCCGGGCGCGAGTATCCGCCGCGTGAAATGAAAGACGAATAGTCTATTTGCGCCAAGTCGGATCGCCAAACTGCAGCCTCTCCTAGAGGATTTCGCGCCCGAATTCCTATGTTGCCGGTGACCGGGCGTATCATTTGTGTCGAAGGCACTTTAAGGCTTATCTTCGCCAGAGTACAGGAGAGGTATCTCGATGTCCAACAACGGCCACACCAAAACTATCGAGCACATTCTCGAAAAAGTCCACGCCGGAGAGCGCATCTCGTACGAGGAGGGGCTTCTGCTCTACGAGCAGGCCGAACTGCTCGATCTGGCCGAGGCGGCCAACGCGCGCCGCCAGCAGATCAACCCCGGCGACGTGGTGTCATATCTCATTGACCGCAACATCAACTACACCAACGTCTGCGTAACCGATTGCCAGTTCTGCAACTTCTACACGCCGCGCTCGACCGACGCTAAAGCCTACGTGAACTCGAAAGAGGTCTTGGGCAGGAAAATCGAAGAAGCCCGGCAACTCGGCGCGACGCGTATTCTCATGCAGGGCGGGCACAATCCCGATCTGCCGTTTGAGTATTACACCGACCTCGTCGGCTGGATTCACCGGACTTTCCCTCAGATCGAAATTGACGCCTTCTCACCTTCGGAGATCGAATTCATGGCAAACATCTCCGGCAAGTCGTGGGAGGAGGTGCTGACCGAACTCAAAGCGGTCGGGTTGGCCGGATTGCCGGGCGGCGGCGGGGAGATTCTCGACGACGAGATTCGCAACCTCGTCAGCCCGAAGAAAATCAAAACCGCCAATTGGCTGGGCGTGATGAAAGTCGCCCATCGCCTCGATCTGACGACGACGGCCACCATGGTCATCGGCTTCACCGAAACACCGCGCCATCGGATGAATCACTTCCAGCGATTGCGCGATACGCAGGACGACTCGCTCGCCATCGGCAGTCGGGGTTTCAACGCCTTCATTTCGTGGACGGTGCAGATCGAGAACACACCTCTCGGACGCAGTAAGCGGCGCGACCTGTTCGGCGCGACGCCGCAGGAGTATCTCCGGCATACGGTGATGGCGCGCATCTTCCTCGACAATATTCCGCACCTCTCAGCCTCGTGGCCGACGCAGGGCGCGAAGGTGGGGCAGGTGGCGCTCCACTTCGGCTGTGACGATTTTGGTTCGACGATGATCGAGGAGAACGTCGTCTCGGCGGCCGGCGCGCCGACCAAAGTCAGCCCGATGATGACGGTGCACGAAATCCACCGCCAGATTCGGGAGGCGGGTTTCGTCCCGGCCCAGCGGAACACTCGTTACGAAATCATGCGCGAGTATCGCGACGGCGACGAGGACTTGCCGCCGGAGAAGGTAGTGGAAGCGGAGAATGTCATTCCGTTGGCTGTGCTAAATTGAGGATGGCGCGAATTTCCTGATGAAGCGCAAGCCTGATCCTCCTCTCACGGACGAACAGATTGATGCTCTTGCGATCGCCGAAGCCGACGACGATGCGGCGTGGGAGAAGCCGATCCACGTCTGTCGGAAGAAACCGGCACGCAGTTCACTTTCCCGGAGTCGTTCCTACGTCGAAATGGGCGAGTTTTGGGACGAGCATGATCTCGGAGACTTCTGGGATCAAACCGAGGAAGTCGAGTTTGAGGTGGACATTCAACAAGTTGAAGGCTCTTAGACTCTCCTCCCCCATCCCTCTCGACCAACTCGAAACCTCCGAAGTCCCCGAGCCTCGCCCCGGCCCTGGCGAGGCATTGATTCGCCTCAAAGCCGCCGCGCTCAATCACCGCGATCTGTGGCAATTCATTCGCGGGTGGCAGGGATCATTCATCCTCGGCTCGGACGGCACGGGCGTTGTCGAATCCCTCGGCCCCGGCGCGACCGGCCTCGCGCCCGGCGCGGAGGTCGTCATCAATCCTTCGTTCGACTGGGGCGAGCGCGAAGAAGCATATTCATCGCAGTTCACCATCCTCGGCAACCCGCGCGATGGGACGTTCGCCGAATTCATCGTCGTTCCCGCCGAGAATGTTTTCCCCAAGCCGCCACATCTCACGTGGGAAGAGGCCGGCGCGCTCCCGCTGGCCGGCCTCACCGCTTATCGCGTTCTCTTCTCGCGGGCAACACTCCAGCGCGGTGAGCATGTGCTGATCCACGGCATCGGCGGGGGCGTTGCCATCTTGGCCCTGCAATTCGCCAAACTCGCGGGGGCAATGGTGATGGTCACTTCGACCTCGGACGAGAAACTCGAACGGGCGTTGGCGCTGGGCGCGGACTTCGGTGTGAACTCGCGCAGTGGCGATTGGGACAAGGCGGCGCGCGAATGGAGCGGGGGCGAAGGCGTGGATGTTGTCGTCGAGAGTGTGGGCGGGGAGTTATTCGCCCGGAGCATTCACGCGTTGAGGCTCGGCGGGCGGCTCGTCACTTTCGGCGCGACGGGCGGCCCCCCGCCGAGTTTCGATCTGCGAACGGTGTACTGGAATCAACTGAGCATCCTCGGCTCGACGATGGGCAGCCCGAGCGATTTTGGCGCGATGCTCAAGATAGTCAACGAACGCAAGTTGAAACCAGTCATCGACTCGGTCTGGCCGCTGGCGCAAGGGCGCGAGGCGCTGATGCGGATGGCGCAGGGGCGGCAGTTCGGGAAGATTGTGTTGACCTGTGGCTGATTCCTCATCTTCCCTTGTCAACGCCCACACCCACCTCGAACTCGGCTGTTTCGCGCACCTGTGCCCGCCCGACAGCGGGGCGTCGTTCGTCCCATGGATCATCGAACTGATCAACGCGCGGCGCGACATTGCGCCGCAGGGGATGGCGCCGTTTCGCGCCGCCGTCGAGGCGGGCATCGAGACGCTGCGCGCCAGCGGGACGACGGTTGTCGGCGACATCACGGCGACGGGCGAGAGCGTCGGGCCATTGCTCGATGGCGGCTTGAACGGAATCGTCTATTACGAAGTCCTCGGCCTCAACGGCGACGAAGCGCTTGGCCGATTGAGCGATGCGCGGAGGAAGATCAACGAGTGGCGCAGGCGCGAGGGCGTGATGCGCGTCGGCCTGAGCGTTCACGCCCTGTATTCGTGCCATCCCGATCTGTTTCGCGAGGGCGCGCGGTGGTGCGTTGCCGAAAGCGTGCCGCTGTGCGTTCATGCCGCCGAGAGTCCCGCGGAAATTGAATTGCTGGTGAACGGCACGGGCGACTTTCGTGAATATCAACGCGCGTTCAACTTTCCCGATTTTCCAATTCCCGGCCTCTCGCCCATCGCCTATCTCGAAGACCTCGGCGTGCTCGAAGCCCGCCCTCTGCTCGTCCACTGCGTCGAGGTGAGCGACGACGACATCGCTCGCATTGCCCGTTCCGGCTCGACGGTCGCGCACTGCCCGCGCAGCAACGCCCGTCTTCGTTGCCGACGAATGCCGCTGGAAAAATTTCTTGCCGCCGGAGTCGCGGTCGCACTCGGCACCGACAGTCTCTCGTCGAGTCCATCGCTGGACGTGCGCGAGGAGGCGGAAGCGGCCATCGCTCTGCACGCCGCGACCGTGCCAGCCGATTCGATCCGCGCTCTGCTGGATTCGCCGATGCCGCTGGGGGAGATCGATCATGCCTAAATTCAATCGCGCCCTCGTCTCCACCGCCATTCTCTCGTTGGTCAGCGTCGGCGGCGCGATCATCTACGGCCTGCTGGCGCGCTACCTCTTCAAGGATTCATTGCCCGTGCCGGACTGGTTCGGCGTGATGACGATCGGCTTCCTCGTCGGCGTCCCGTTTGCGCAGGGCGCGCTCACTATGTTCCTCGCTCCCGCGAATCTGCGCACCAACTGGCTGTACGCCATCTTCGCGCCGTGGCTGTCGTGCGGGTTGTTCTGCGTGGCCGTCGCGGTGCTGGCGTGGGAAGCGTGGTTCTGCGTCGTCATGGCCCTGCCGATCTTTCTTATCATCTCCAGCATCGGCGGCGCGGTCTTCTGCCTGATCTTCGCCATTCGCAATCGGCTCTCCGGCCCACCGGCCGGTTTGATGGTGCTCGTCCTGCTCTCGCCGTACATCCTCACGCCAATCGAAAACCGCATCCCCACCCACGATGAACTGCGGCGCGTCGAGACGACGACGATCGTTCACGCTGACCCGCGCGCCATCTGGCTCAATATCATTCGCCTGCCAGAGATCGGCGAGGGCGAGCGGCCGGTGAGTCTATTTCACATCGCCGGCCTGCCGCGCCCGATGGAGGCCCGGCTCTCGAATCCGGGCATGGGCGGGTTTCGCTACGGCCAGTGGGAAGATGGCCTGGCTTTCGCGGGTACGATCAGCGACTGGCGACCCGATCACGGCTTCACCGTCCTGCTCAAAGCCGACACCAGCCGCGTCCACTCGCCGCTTCCGCTCGGAGAGATCGGCGGCAAATATTTCGACATGGTGGACGACAGTTACGTCATCGAACCGCGTGGCGACGGCACGGTGGCTCTGCACCTGATCAGCACCTATCGCCTTTCGACACACTTCAACTGGTACGGTCACTTGTGGACTGACTTTCTCCTGCGCGATATTCAGCATCACATTCTCACTGTCGTAAAGAATCGCGCCGAATCCGATTTTTCCTCGCCATGACCGAGTGCCCGGCTCTCCTCGCCGACCGCTTCAACACCCTCCGCTACGACGCCGAGCGCGGCGCGGTGATTCTGCTCGACCGCCGCCTGTACCCTTTCGCCACCGAATACATCGAATGCTACACTGCGGAGGAAGTCGCGCTCGCAATTGAGGAGATGGTCGTGCAGGGCGGCCCGCCCCTCGCTTATGCCGCCGGCCTCGGCCTCGCCCTCGCCGCTTTCCAAAATTCCCATCGCGCCGCCGCCGATCGACGCGCCGCCCTGCGCGCCGCCGCCGTCCGCCTCCTCGCCACCCGCCCCACCGCCGACGACCTTCATCACATCGTCCCGCAAGCGCTGGCAGTTGGCGTGGCAAAGATGGACGGGGACGAGTCTCCCGGCGTGGCGGTGCTGGATTTCGTGAACGGCGCGATCGAGCGCGGCAACCGCGTGAGCCGCGCCTGCGGCGAATTCGCCGCCGGGTTGATCGCGGACGGCGACCGCATTCTGACTCACTGTTTCGCGGGCGCGGCGTTGGCGTGGATGCTGTGGATTGCCAAAGAGCAGGGCAAGCGCGTCCATCTGTATCCGACCGAGACCCGCCCATATCTACAGGGCGCGCGGCTGACCGCCGCCACCGCGACAGAGATGGGCATTCCTTGCACGCTGATCACCGACAACATGCCCGCCTTCCTGATGAGTCGCGGCGTGATCGACAAATTCATCTGCGCCGCCGACCGCATCACCCTCGACGGGCACATCACAAATAAGATCGGGACGTTTCAGATCGCCCTCGCCGCGCATCACCACCATCTCCCGTTCTACGTCCTCGGCTACGACGGCCCCGATCCGCAGACGGCCACCGGCGCAGACATTCCGATTGAAGAGCGCAAGCCCGACGAGATATTCTTCGCGCGCGGCATCGATCCGCAAACCGGGCGGCCCGGCAAGATTCGCACGGCGGTGGAAGGCATTGACGGCTACTACCCGGCCTTCGACATCACGCCGCCGGAGTTGATCGCGGGCATTGTGACCGACCGGGGCATCTTCGAGCCGAGCAGGATTCGGGAGTATATCGGCGCAGAAAAACACGAATGACGCGAATGGGACGAATGCCACGAATGCGAATTGAATCGTCCGCGCCATTCGTCTATTCGTGCCATTCGTGATTGAGTCCGGCTGATGGAAAATCCTGACTTCGACCCCGAACTCGACTCCGATCTCATCCGCTGGGAGATCGGCCACGCGAAGCCGCCGGCGACTCGGCCATTCGCGCTTGCGCCGGGGCTGACGATCGGCGGCGCGGCGATCGTCGTGATGGCCGGGCCGTGCTCGGTCGAGTCCGAGGCGCAGTTGCGCGCCGCCGCCCGCGCGGCGAAAGAGGCTGGGGCCAGCGTCCTGCGCGGCGGAGCGTTCAAGCCGCGCACCTCGCCGCATTCGTTTCAAGGCCTCGGCGTGGATGGGTTGAAGATTCTGCGCGCGGTCGGCGACGAAGTGGGGCTGCCCGTCATCACCGAGGTCATCGCCCACACCGATGTCGATCTCGTGGCGCAGTACGCCGACATCTTTCAGATCGGCACGCGCAACATGCACAACACGCCTCTCCTGCACGCAGTCGGCGAGAGCGGCAAGCCCGTCGTGTTGAAGCGCGGTTATGCGGCGCGACTCGAAGAATGGCTGGGCGCAGCGGATCACATTCGCAGTCGGGGCAACGAGCGCGTCGTGCTGTGCGAGCGCGGCGTGCGCGGCCTCGAAACCGTCACGCGCTACACGCTCGACATCAACGCCGTGCCCGCCATGCACCGCCTCTGCGACTTGCCGGTGATCGTCGACCCGAGTCACGCCGCCGGGCGTTCCGACATCGTCGCCGAAATCTCGCGCGCGGCCGTCGCCGCCGGTGCGGATGGTCTGTTGATCGAGATGCACCCGAACCCG
>JACQED010000006.1 GCA_016200785.1 Chloroflexota bacterium | reverse complement strand
GGTGATCTCGCACGACCGTTATTTTCTCGACCGCACGGTGAATCGAGTCGTGGAACTCGAAGGCGGGCGGCTGACTGAATACCTCGGTGGGTACAGCGACTACATGGAGAAGAAAGGAGGAGTAACTGATGGGATGGAGACCTGAACAGAAGATCGAACAAGTGGCGAAGAGGGATCAACAGCCCCAGTTTTGGGGTCTGTCCTCCTGCATTGACCTCTACGACTGCGACCTCGGGCTGATGCAAGATGCGGAGGCGATCAAGGAGTTTGTCCGGCTGCTTTGCGACCGGATCAAAGTGAACCGGTTCGGAGAGGCGCAGGTGGTGCGCTTTGGCGCAGAGCCACGCATCGCCGGTTTCAGTATGATGCAGCTGATCGAGACCTCTCTGATATCGGCTCATTTCGCCGATGCCTCACGAGCGATCTACCTGGACGTGTTCAGTTGTTCACCCTACGATCCCGATCAAGTCGCTTCGTTCGCGGTCCAGTTTTTCAAAGCCGGGCGTCATAGTCTTCAGGTCATCCAGAGAAGATAATCCTCTTGGCGCACGGCGCGGCGGAGGGCGCTCGCTTTGTTGCTGAGACACCGCCAGCGCTTGAGGTCAGGCCAACACAATGGAACTTCACCCTTACACCGACGCTTGGGACGAGAACGACCGCCATGCCAACTTCAAGGCAGAAGTCGCTCTGTATAGCACGGTTGATCCATTGCCAACATTGGAAAACTTGAGTCGAGACACCGGCATTCCTGTGCCGTCGCTAATACGCTATGTGCTGGTGAAATATGCGGCGTCGGGGTCAGATGCTCTGTTGGCGATGACGCCAATCGTGCTAAGACAGATGGAGCAGCACGTTGAACGGGCCGAGTCGGCGGGAACCGATGCGGCGCGGTTGGAAGCCTACGAAGCCCTGCGACAAATGATCGCGTGGTTGAGAGCCGGAGAAACTGAGCGATGATTCCCCTCAGGGACACAATCCGCTCTCGATCATTCCCGGTCGTCAACTGGCTGGTGATCGTCGCCAACCTGCTCGTGTTCGTTCTGATCGAATTGCCGCTTCGGCCACACCAACTGGATCGGCTGGTGTTGGCATTTGGCGTCGTGCCGGCACGATGCGCGCTGATCGGCTTGGCCGGCGGCCAGGCCGCAGTGTTGCCCAAGCCGGCGCTGCTGATTGGAGGCTGCGCCATCCCGCTTTTCACCAGCATGTTTCTCCACAGCGGGTGGGTGCACATCATCAGCAACCTGTGGGCGCTGTACATCTTTGGCGACAACGTCGAGGATCGAATGGGGCCGTTGCGCTACCTGTTTTTCTATTTGCTCGGCGGCATCGTGGCCGGCCTGACTCAGGTGATTGTTGATCCGGCCTCACGCGTTCCGGCCATCGGAGCCAGCGGCGCGATTGCCGGAGTGCTGGGCGCTTATCTTGTGCTGTTCCCCAACTCGCGGGTGTACACACTCGTGCCGCTGTTCTTCCTGCCGTGGTTCGTCGAAATCCCCGCCGTGATCTATCTCGGCTTGTTCTTCCTGCCGTGGTTCGTCGAAATCCCCGCCGTGATCTATCTCGGCTTCTGGTTCGTGTCGCAATTCTTCAGCGGCGTGCTTTCGCTGGGCGTGACGGTCGGCGGCGGCGTAGCCTATTGGGCGCACATCGGCGGCTTCGTATTCGGAGTTCTCCTCGTGCGCCTATTCGCCCGCCGGCCGCGAGTCTATTACCGCCGATCCGCCGACGAATAGTATCCGGGGCGAGAATAGATTCTCCGCGCCGCCTGCTTGACGCGCTTCATCGGCAGACGAGGCCGCCCGGCAAGATCGAAGTTCGTTTCATACAAAAATCATACTTGCCTCGTTGTGCAGTAGAGGTACAATACAGCCGCCAAAGGAGTACCGAAAGTGAAATGCCCCAACTGTCAAACCACAAATCCCGATGGTGCGAAGTTTTGTCTCAATTGCGGTAACGCTCTGAGCCTGGCCTGCCCCAGCTGCGGCACGCCGTACGCGCCCGGCGCAAAGTTCTGCCACAACTGCGGTCACGCCCTCGCCCCTCCCCCTGCTCCCGGCGGGACTATAGCCCCCGGAGCGAAGCGGAGTGGGGGAGGCGAAGGGGATGAGGCTCGCCTGCAAAAATTCATCCCCAAAGAACTTGCCGCCAAGCTCGAATCGGCCCGCGCCAACCGGAGCATGGAGGGCGAGCGCCGCATCGTCACCATCCTTTTCTGCGACGTGAAAGGCTCGACCGCGCTGGCCGAGCAACTCGACCCCGAAGAGTGGGCCGAGATCATGAACAGCGCCTTCAAGTTTTTGATCGAGCCGGTGTACCGCTACGAGGGCACGCTGGCGCGGCTGATGGGCGATGCCATCCTGGCTTTCTTTGGCGCGCCCATTGCCCACGAAGACGATCCGCAGCGCGCGGCGCTGGCCGGCCTCGGCATCGTCGAAGGCATCGGCGATTTCCGCGAGCGAATGAAGCGCGAGCGCGGGTTGGATTTCAACGTGCGCGTCGGCATCAACACCGGGCTGGTCGTCGTCGGCGAAGTCGGCTCGGACATGCGCGTCGAATACACGGCGATGGGCGACGCGGTCAACGTCGCCTCGCGCATGGAGCAAACTGCCCAACCGGGCACGGTGCAAATCGCCGCCAACACTTACAAGTTGATCGCGCCGCTGTTCGAGTTCGAGCCGTTGGGCGACGTTGAAGTCAAAGGCAAGAGCGAGCCGGTGATGGCGTATCGCGTCATCGCGCCCAAAGCCCAACCCGGCCGCCTGCGCGGAATCGCGGGACTCGATTCGCCCTTGGTCGGACGCGAGGAAGAAATGGACGCCCTGCGCCGCGCCGTCGGCGGACTGCTCGAGGGGCGCGGCCAGATTGTTTCGGTGATGGGCGAGGCCGGCCTCGGCAAGTCCCGCTTGGTCGCCGAACTGCGTGGGGCGCTTATCGCGAATGGCATATCGCCTCTGGGCGCTGGCCTGTCGTCTGGGCTTCAATCTGCGTCGGGCGAGCCGGGGGACAGCGATGTGCGATACGCGATACGCGATACGCCATCCGCCATCTTCTGGCACGAAGGCCGTTCTCTGTCATACGAAACATCCACGCCTTACGCGCCGTTCATAAGTCTTTTCGCTGACATCCTCGGCATCGGCGCCGATGAAACAGATGCCGCGAAGCACGCAAAGGTCAAAGCGCGGGCGACGGAATTACTGCCGGGCCGCGTCGCGGACATCGCCCCGTTGATCGCGACGATGCTCGGCATCCAGTTTGGCGGCGAGGATTTAGAGCGGGTCAAGTATCTCGAGCCGCCGCAGTTGCGCGAGAAGAGTTTTCACGCCGTGCGCGATTTCTTCGAGCGGCTCGCGGGCACGGGGCCGCTGGTGTTGGTCTTCGAGGATTTGCACTGGGCCGATTCGACCTCGCTCGATTTGCTCGAATACCTTTTGCCGCTGACCGACCGCGCGATGCTGGCGATCGTGGCCCTGTTTCGCCCTCAGCGACAGGAGCCGTCGTGGCGCTTCCACGAAACGGCGGCGCGCGACTACGCTCATCGCTACACGTCGCTCGCCCTCGAACCGCTGGATGAACAGCAGTCACGCGAATTGGTGGCCAACCTTCTACACGTCGAAGACCTGCCGGAGAAAGTGCGCGCGCTGATTCTGAAAAAGTCGGAGGGCAATCCCTTCTTCGTCGAGGAAGTGATCCGATCACTCCTCGACGCTAAACTCGTCGTGCGCGAAAACTCGCACTGGCGCGCGACGCGCGAAATCGTAAACATCACCCTGCCCGACACCCTGGCCGGCGTGATCACCGCGCGCCTCGACCGGCTCGACGACGGCTCAAAGCGCACGGCGCAGACGGCAGCGGTCATCGGGCGGGAGTTTCAATTCGACACTCTGGCCCAAGTCTACGACGCGCGCCCGGAACTGGACGGTGCGCTGGGCGATCTTCAGCGGCGCGAACTGATCCGCGAGAAGATGCGTGTCCCCCAACCCGTTTATCAGTTCAAACACGTGCTGACGCAGGAAACGGCCTACGCCTCGCTGCTGCTTAGCAAGCGGCGAGAATTGCACCGGCGCGTGGCGGAGTGCCTTGAGCGCACGGACAAGGAACGCGTCAACGACATCGCCCGCCACTTTCTTGAGGCGCACGACACCGCCAAGGCCCTGCCATATCTCGTGGAAGCCGGCGACCGCGCCGCGCGCGCCTACTCGATGCCGGAAGCCATCG
>JACQED010000298.1 GCA_016200785.1 Chloroflexota bacterium | reverse complement strand
CGGTGTAACCATCCAGGGCGGCCAGCGTTTCGGGCGCGGGATCGCCATCGCGGTTGCCAGCGCCGACGGAGATCACCGCCGCCCACGGATTGACGAGGCGCGGAAAGTCGTCGGCGGCGGAGCCGGGGCCGCCGCTATTGGGGATGAGGAGGACACTGCTGGACAGCGCCGCCGCATCGGGCGAGGCGGTGAGCGCGGCGAGGTCTTCGCCGGTCAAGCCGACAGGCAGAAGAAACAAAGCCTCGCGCCACGTGAGACGCAGAGTCGCGCCGGCTTCGCCTGCCGCGACCACATCCAATCGCACGCCGTCGCCCAGATCGAATGCCTGCCCCGTTTGTGCGGTGATGAGCGGCACGCCGCGCGTGTTGAGGCTGTCGATCAGTTCGCGGTACGCGGCCGATTTGCCGGGCGCGCCGGCGACGAGCGCGGTGTCAATCGTGTAGCGCGGTAGTGCGCCGGCCAACCCGGCGATGTGCTCGTCGCCGGGCGCGGCGATCACGACGAGCGCGAGGCGGCGAGTCCAAAAGGGCAGACGGCGGCCCAACGCCTCGGCCAGCGCCCCCGCGCCGGGGCCGCCGTCGATCAAGACGTGCTCGCCCGACGGCGTCTCGATGAGAATCGCGTCTCCCTGCCCCACGTCGAGAAACGTGACGTGCAATCGGCCATCGGGCAGGGCGAAGACGCCGCTCCAAACGACGACCGTCGCCAGGGCCATCAAGCCGAGAAGCGCGTTGGCTCCCCAGCCCCGCGCGAAATCCCCCAGCCATCGCGGTCGCTTTTCAGAATCCTGTCCGCTCATCCAGGTGAGTCCGAAGAGTAACGCGTACATTCCGAGGAGTGTGCCGAACGAGAGTTGGCCCAACTCGACCGACGCGCCCGGCACGCGCGCCAACAATTCGACGACGGCGATGGTGTAAGTGACGAACGGCCAGGCGATCCATGCGGCGAGGGTGCCGAGCGAGAGATTGATCAGACCGGCGAGTGCTGCCATGCCGCCGAGGATCATCACCGCCGGTTGAGCGGGCAGGACGAGGAAGTTGGCGAGGAATGAAACGAGCGACACGCGGCGGAAGTAATAAGCGATCAGCGGCAGGGTGGTGATCTGCGCGGCCAGCGTGAGGATGAAGAACTCGCTCACGAGGCCGACGGCTTTCTCGGCGGCATCCATCGTCGTGAAGCGCGCGACGAAGCGCACGAAGGCGGCGGCGAATGGCTCGGCGTACAAGATCAGTCCGAGCGTGGCGAAGAAACTGAGTTGAAAGCTCACGTCCCACAGCGTGAACGGGTTGAGCGCGGTCATCACCAGCGCCGCGCCGAGCAGCGCGCTCGGCCCGAAGACTTGCCGGCCGACCAGCCGGGCCAACAGCACCATGCTCCCCATGATCGCCGCGCACACCACCGACGCGCCCGCGCCGACCAGCAGGGTGTACAGCACGATGCCGGCGATGGCGAGGTACGCGCCGGAGATGGCGACGATGTGCGACGTGCCCGTCGCGCTGAAGGCGTCTTTGAGACTCTGCGGGATGCCGTACTCGACGCCCAACAGAATGCCCGACAGCAGTGAGGCCTGCGGCTCAGGGAAGATCGCGGCGACAACTGCCAGGGCTTTGGCTTTGAAGTCGAAGATGGCTTGAAAGAACGGGTTGCAATTCCAGTCCCACGCCGCGCGCGGTTGACACTGCCGCGGGGCGATGAGCGTCGTGCGCCCGAAGCGCAACAGCGAGTACACGCCCTGCCGCGCGAGGAACTCGCGATACGAAAAGTCTTCGCCCTCAGTCGGCGTTTCGAGTGCGCCGAAAACACGCAGGCGGTCGCCGTAACTATAGACCGGAAAGCGCGGGGCTTGCACTAGGATCAGGCCGCGCACTCGGCGCAGTGTGTCGTCGTCCCCGTGGGTCAGCAGTGTGTCAACGCGCAAGCGCAGGTTGACGTGCCGCTCGCGAATGTCCGGCTCGCCGACGACCACGCCCTCCAGCGTCACGTCGCCGCGATCGTTGTAGGTGGCGATGAACGCCGGATCGCCGGGCGTCGGCTGTGCGCTTTGATAGCGCGCCGCACCGAGGCTCAAGGCAAGCGCGCAGATCAGGGGAATCCGCAATCGGCGATCGTCGCGGGTGACGACCAGCCCGAAAACGCTCAGGGCGGCCAGCGCGAGCCAAGCCCAGATGGGCTGTGAAACGTAGCGACCGAGGGCGATGCCGCCGAGCCAGGCGAGGCCGAGGTAGACGAGGAAATACGGAGTCAATTGCTCGCCAGTGGCAGCCAAACGGAAAACGTCGAGCCCCGCCCCGGTACGCCTTCGCTCGCGACTTCGATCCGCCCGCCGTGCATCCGGGCGATGCGTTGGGCGATCGCGAGGCCGAGCCCCGCGCCCCCCTGCGCCCGGTTGCGCGCTTTATCCACGCGATAGAATCTCTCGAAGATGCGTGACAGGTCTTCTGCGGGGATGCCCGGCCCGGTGTCCGAGACGGTGAGGCGCGCCCAGTTGTTCACGCGCGCCAGGCCGAGTGTCACGCGCCCACCCTGCGGGGTGTACTTGAGCGCGTTGCTCAACAGGTTGATCAACAATTGCTTGAGCCGGTCGCGGTCGCCGAGTACCCGTGCCTGATCCTCTTCGGCGATCTGCATTTCAATTCCGCCGTCGAGGGCCAGCACGCGCATCTGGCGATAAACTTCCAACAGCAGTGTGTCCAGCTCGACCGGCTCACGCGCGACGGGCAGAGTGCCAGCTTCGGCTTGCGCCAACAGCAGAAGATCGCCCACCAGCCGCGACATGCGCTCGGCTTCGGATTGGATTGCGTCGAGCGAATCGCGATCATCCGCCCCGATGCGCCGCAGGAGATCGACGTTGCCGAGGATCGCGGTCAGCGGCGTGCGCAGTTCGTGGGAAACGTCGGCGACGAAACGGCGCTGGGCGTTGAAGAGGCGCTCGAGGCGTTCCAACGATTCGTTGAACGCGGCGCTGAGGCGCACGATCTCGTCGTTGGGCGGGCCGGGCAGATCGATGCGGCGCGAGAGATCGTCGGCGCGGGTGATCTGTAGGGCCAACTGCGTCACTTGGTCGATCGGCGCGAGGGCGCGCGAGGCGAGGAACGCGCCGATCAGCGCCGCGAGGCCAATGGCGACAACTGCGCCGCCCACCAGGATCACCAGCAACAGCGCCCGCGCATCGTCCACTGTCCTGAGCGACGCGCCGACCTGCAAGTACCCGACCGTTTTGTCTTCCACCCGGATCGGAACGGTCAATACGCGGACGTGCGCGCCGGCAAGCGTCACTTCGTGCGTTACTTGGGCCTCCTGGCCCAGGCCCGCGCCGTCGAGCGATTGGCCGAACGTCCCCAGGTTGCGCGATTGGCTGACGAGGTGGTTGTCGAGATCCCACACTTGCACATAAACGGCGGAGGCGCGAAACACGTCGAGTTCGGGGATCGCCAACACACGCACGTCTTGCACGATGCGAACTCGGCTGGCGCGCAGAACCTCCTCCGCCGTCTGCGACAGCGTCTGATCGATCTGCCGCGTCAGGCTAAAGGCGAGAATGGCATAGACCCCCGCGCCGAGCAGGACGATCAGCGCGGCGAGTACAGCGGTGTACCAGACGGTGAGGCGGGCGCGGATGGACATAGCGAGTGGAGGTGGGAGGTCAGAGGTCGGAGGTCGGACTATTCCTCTCTGAGAACATAGCCGACGCCGCGCACGGTGTGGATGAGCCTCGGTTCGCCGGTGGACTCGGTCTTTTGGCGAAGATAGCGGACGTAGACTTCGATGATGTTGGACTCGCCGCCGAAGTCGTAGTCCCACACGCGGTCGTAGATCACTTCGCGGGTGAGCACCTGGCGCGGGTGGCGGAGAAACAGTTCGAGCAGTTCGTATTCTTTGGCGGTCAGTTCGATGGCGCGCTCGCCGCGAAAAGCCTGATGCGTGCCGGTGTCGAGCGAGAGGTCGGCGAAGCGCAGGACTTCGGCGCTGGCCGGCGCGGCGCGGCGCAGGAGGGCGCGCAGCCGCGCCAGAAGTTCGTTGAAGGAGAATGGCTTGATGAGATAATCGTCCGCCCCGGCGTCGAGGCCCTGCACGCGATCGGCGACGGCGTCCTTCGCCGTCAGCATCAGGATCGGCACTGGCCCCCCGGCGCGCAGACGGCGGCAAACTTCCAGCCCGTCCATCCCCGGCAACATCCAGTCGAGAATCACGATGTCGGGCGGGTTGTCGCGGGCCAGCGCCAAGCCGGTCGGCCCGTCGCCGGCGACCTCGACGCGATAGCCTTCGTAGATCAGGCCGCGCTGGAGCATTGAGGCGATCCGTTGTTCGTCTTCGACGACCAGAATGCGAGCAGACATGGTGACTCCTCGCCCAGGATTGTAGCACCGGAGGGGGAGGGGAGCAAAGGAGAGGTCAGAGGTGAGAGGTCAGAGGTGGGAGGTTGGAGGCAGGCTTACAGGTTCTAATCCCGCTGGAACACCGCTCGCCAAAAAAAATCCATCTTGATGGAAACATCGGGGCTTTCCCAAAGCCGACCAGCGTTCCCACAGAAAGAGCTGCAGAGCGGATTAGACGCCTCAATCAACCCAACCTCTCCTCTCCCAAACACCCGATCCGCTTTTCCGCCTCTAATTCGCTGGAAGCCAATATCAAAAAAACGCCTTCAGAAGATCAGAAAACCAGAGGACAGAAGATCAGAATCAAGGCGAGCGGGAGCAGCGGAGACCAAGCCTGGCGGAAGAGACGGCTGGCTCGTACCAGTAGCGGTACGCCGTCTTGACGTTGCCACTATGGCCGTACCACGAGCCGCCCCGCAGCACGCGATATCGCCCCGAAGGTGGTCCTGCCGGATTCTCGGGACGCGAACTGCTGAAGTAAGTGTCATCGTACCAGTCATTCACCCACTCCGACACGTTGCCGGCCATGT
>JACQED010000297.1 GCA_016200785.1 Chloroflexota bacterium | reverse complement strand
GACGAGAGTAATTCATGGCCCACACCGGTTCTTGGGCAAAATAAACAACGTCTTGTCCAATGGCTATCATGTCCGGCGTGTGGCCACAGAATGAGCCTTCGAGATACGCGAAGTTTCCATCTCGGAATTGCCGGTCATCAGAGCCGGGTCTATACGGCAAACTCTGGGCAATTCTACCCTCGCGATCTGCCAGCTTGGCACGCAGAATAAACTCGCGCAGTTGTTCCAACGACCAACCAGGGACGATATTGCTCATCATTGCTGCACCAGCGTCGCGTCAGTTAGCCAGCATCGTGTATTCGACAGACACGTCAGCGCCGGCGGCACACCCAAGAAGTTTTCGTCACGCCGGAGGAACTCCTTGAGATTCTGGACCGAGTCTTTGTGAGGCTCAAAATCAAGCAAGTCCGAGACAATCTGTCGAACTCGCTCCCGCATCTCCTGCTCAAGTTCGGGTATCCTCAGTAACGGCGTGCATGTCTGAATGAAATCCTCGAGTGATGGCTTGGGGTTGAGTATCATGTACAACCTCGTACGCGGCACAATTGAAGAGATTGAATATCTGGATTTTAGCACAATATCCGCCCGCTAACACACATGTGCTATAATCTTTTGCGTGGCGAAGAAAGACGCAAAGAAAGCGCCGCCGAAAGGCAAGGGCAAGCCCGCCAAAGGTAAAGCCCCGGCCAGGGGCGGCGCTCCCAGGCCGGCCCCACAATTCCCTCCCGACGAACCCCTGCCCGGGATGTCGCTCGACACGAAGCTCGACATCCTCGGCATCGTCTTCGTCGCGATCGCCGTGCTCACCCTCCTCGGCTACGCCTGGCCGAATCAAGGCGACATCATGCGCGCCTGGCTGAACCTCTGGCTGGGCGCTTTCGGCTGGAGCACCATCCCGGCGCTGCTCGGCCTCGCCGCCGCCGGCCTGTGGCTGCTCGCGCGCCGCTTCGGCGATCGCCTGCCGAAGATCGAACCGGAACGCGTCGCCGGCGTGATCCTGATGTTCGTCGTCCTCACTGTTACCTTTCACGCCGTCCTCGCGCCGGCGAGCACGACAGAGACTTGGAGAATCGCGCAAGCGCGCAGTGGCGGAGGCTACCTCGGCGGCGCGCTGCTCGAACTGGCGCTCGAAGGCCTCGGCTGGCCGGGGACGATCGTCGCGCTCGTCACTCTTTGGATCATCGCGATCGTCTTGACCGTGGGCCGATCCATCCCGGAACTTGTGCGGCTGATCGCGCAAGGCATTCGCAGAGTGCGGCGCCTTCCCGAGCCGGCGCCTGTTGCGCCGTCATCGCCCACCGCGCCAGCGATCTATGCGCCGCCCTCCACGTCGCCGGCCGTCGCAGTATCGCCGACGGCCCGTGCCGGCAAGACGGCCCAACAGCCCAAGGCCCCGCCGCCAGGTGACCCGGCCGCACACCCCCCCGGCCCCAAACTCAAACCCCAAACACCCGCGCCGCCTGCGCCTTTGCGCGAGCCTCCACCCCCTGCCGCGTCTCCCAGGCCCGCCTACGATCAACCCATCGTCATCGGCGGCGATCAACCGTGGCTCCTGCCGAAGGTCGAAGACGTTCTCGAACAGGGAGCCGAAGGCACCGCCGATGACGAATTCGACCGCGCTCGCGTGAAAGTGATCGAATCCACGCTGGCTTCGTTCGGCGCGCCGGCGCACGTGGTGGAGGTCAATCGCGGCCCGGTCATCACGCAGTTCGGCGTCGAGCCGGACTTCCTCGAAGCGCGCGGCGGCAAGCGCATGAAAGTCAAAGTCGGCAAGATCGCCGCGCTGGCCGACGATCTCGCCCTCGCGCTGGCGGCGGCGTCCATCCGCATCGAGGCTCCCGTGCCGGGCAAAGGTTACGTCGGCATCGAAGTCCCCAACAACGAGACGGCCATCGTCGCTCTGCGCGAGGTGATGGAATCGGAGGGGTTCAAGAAACTGAAAGGCACACTGCGCATCGGCCTCGGGCAGGATGTGTCGGGGCAGGCGATCTCCGCTGACCTTACGGCCATGCCGCACCTGCTCATCGCCGGCACCACCGGCTCGGGCAAGTCGGTGTGCGTCAACGCTATCATCGCCGCGCTGCTGCTGCAGAACACGCCCGACGATTTGAAAGTGCTGATGGTGGACCCGAAGCGCGTGGAACTTACCACGTACAACGGCATCCCGCACCTGCTCGCGCCGGTTGTCACCGAACTCGAAAGAGTCGTGGCGAGTTTGCAGTGGGTCACGCGGGAGATGGACGAGCGCTATCGCAAGTTCGCCAAGGCCGGCGCGCGCAACATCGCCGACTACAACGCGCGCGCGGCGCTGGGCGCGGAAAAGAAGCTCCCGTATCTCGTCGTGATCATCGACGAACTCGCCGACTTGATGATGCTCGCGCCCGACGAGACCGAGCGCACCATCACGCGCCTGGCGCAGATGTCCCGCGCCACCGGCATCCATTTGATCATCGCCACTCAACGCCCGTCGGTGGACGTGGTGACGGGCCTCATCAAGGCCAACTTCCCGGCGCGCGTCTCGTTCGCCGTCGCTTCCTCGGTGGACAGCCGAGTGGTGCTCGATCAGCCCGGCGCAGAAAAACTTCTTGGCCGGGGTGACATGCTCTTTCAATCGCCCGACTCGGCGATGCCTCTGCGGATGCAGGGCGTGTGGGTGTCGGATATCGAGCTTCAGAAACTCGTTCGCTATTGGAAGGGCGCGCGCGGATTGGAGGAAGGGGTGCGCCCGGAGGGCGCTCCTGCTGAAGCTCCGGTGACGGCAAAGCAAGCCCCGCTGTGGGCAGAGTTGCGGGCGGAGATTGACAAGCCGGCGGGCGACGGCGAGGACGAACTGCTGAACGACGCGATTCAAGTCGTGCGCGAAATGCGCAAGGCTTCGATCTCTCTGCTTCAGCGCCGGCTGCGCATCGGTTACACCCGCGCCGCGCGATTGATCGATTTGCTCGAAGAGAAGGGCATCGTCGGGCCGGCGCAATCGGGCGCGCAACCGCGCGAGGTGATCGGTTACAGCGACGACGTGGTGACGCCGGAGGGCGCGCCGAAGGCGCCGCCCGGCCCATCGGCCGACCGCGAGAGGCGAAGGTGGGAGATGGCGGAAGAAGATGATTGACATCGCCGCCGTTCGCCGGAATCTGGCCACCCGCGCCGAACGACAACTCGCCGAGCGCGAGAAGCGCCGCGCCGCCGCCGAGCAGGCCGTGACCGCCGCCGCCCGGCGCGCGGCCCCCAGTTTTCCGAGCGTGAGGCGCGTTTTTCTCTTCGGTTCGGTCATTCGCAATAACGCTTTCCGCGCCGACTCGGATGTCGACGTCGCGGTTGAAGGCCTGGGAACCGCCGACTACTTTGCAATCTGGCGCGCCATCGAAGAGGCCGCGCCCGAGTGGACGGTGGACGTGCGCGATATTACTCAGCCCTCTGAATTTGCCGATCGGGTTCGCTCGACCGGGAAACAGATCTATGAACGAGTCGATCCAACTGCTGAAGGCTGACATCGCCGCCGACGAGCGGACGATAGTCCGGCTTTATGAAGAACTTGCCGACAAATGGGAATCGTCGGACGCGCCGGAGCAGGCGATTGTCGTCGGCTACTATCTGCATAACCTGTATACGGCCTTTGAGCACGTTTTCGAGCGCGTGGCCGAAACCTTCGAGAATCAAATCGCCGACAAATCTCAATGGCACGCTCAACTGCTCCGCCGGATGTCGCTCGACTTGCCGGAGATACGCCGCAACCTCATCGGCAGTGAGACCTACGAATGCCTCGATGAGTTACGCCGCTTCCGCCACGTTTTCCGGAGTGCCTACACTATCAAACTGGACGAGGAGCGACTCGGCCTCGTGATCAAGCGGGCCAAACGTTTGCGCGAGTTGTATCCGGGCGATTTCGCCCGCTTTCAAGAGTTTCTCGATCAAATCGGTTGACCGTGATACTGGTTACGGGCGCGACGGGTTTTGTGGGCAGAGCGCTGGTGCCGCGGTTAGTAGAGGGCGGAGCCAGCGTTCGCTGTTTGATCCGTCCCTCGCCCAAGTCGCCGCGCCTGCCGAAGGACGTGCCGGTGCAGGTCGCCATCGCCTCGCTGAGCGACGCCAAAGCACTGCGCGCGGCGCTGGTCGGCGTGGAAACACTGATTCATCTGGCGGGGGCCGAGTGGCACGGTCTGCGCAGCGACATGATGACGATAGACGCCGGCGGCACGCGACTTCTGGTGGATCTCGCGAAAGAGGCCGGCGTCAGCCGCTTTATCTGTCTCAGCCATCTCGGCGCCGACCGCGCCTCGGCTTATTCGTTTCTCAAGGCCAAGGGCATCGCCGAGGAGTTCATCCGGCAGAGCGGCATTCCTTACACCATCCTGCGCACGGCGCTGTTGTATGGTGAGGAAGACGTGTTCGTCAACGCGATTGCGATGATTCTGCGTGCGATGCCGCTCGTCTTCTTCATGCCCGGTGACGGCAAAGTGAAACTCCAGCCACTGTGGGTGGAGGATTTGGTGACCTGCCTTGAATGGAGTCTCGACGATCTGACGACGCTCAATCAGACGATCTCTGTCGGCGGCCCTGAGTTCTTCTCGTTCCGGGAAATCGTCGAGATCGTGATGCGGACGATCCGGGCACGCCGGCTGATCGTTCCGACGCGCCAGCCCTATCTCCGCTGGGGTGCGGCGCTCATGGAGACCACTCTGCCGCGCTCACCGCTGACGACGCGCTGGCTGGATCATCTCGCCGTCAATCGCACCTGCGAGTTGATCAGCATCACGCGCTACTTCGGCCTTAAGCCGGCGCGCTTCGAGCACACGATCGGTTACATGCGGCAGAAGCAGTGGCTCAATGAGTTGCGGCGATTTGTGTTGGGGGAAATGTGAGCGGGATTAGCATTCGGTTGTTGGAGTCGGTCGAGGAGTTTCACCAAGCCGAAGACCTCATGCGGGTCGTGTGGCCGGGCAGTGAGTTGGACGTCGTGCCGCTCCACATCCTGACGACAGTGGCACACAACGGCGGGATGGTGATCGGCGCGTTCGACGGCGAGAATCTCGTCGGCTTCGCGTGGGGCTTTCTCGCAACCGACGACTCCGAGCCGGGCCGACCGGCGCTGGCCCGCCTCAAGTATTGCTCGCATCAGTTGGGCGTCCTGCCGGAATACCGCGACGCCGGCATCGGCTACCTTCTCAAACTGGCTCAGCGCGACTTCGTCGTGCGGCAGGGCGTGCGCCTGATCACCTGGACTTTCGATCCGCTCGAAAGCCGAAACGCGAATCTCAACATAGCCCGCCTGCGCTGTATTTGCCGCAAATATCTGCGTGAGGTGTACGGCGTGATGACCGACGGCCTGAACGCCGGCCTGCCGTCGGATCGTTTGCTCATCGAGTGGTGGGTGACGAGCCAGCGCGTGAAACAGGGGTTGGCCGAGGAGCCAGGACGCAAGCCGCTCACGCTCGACTCCTTCACGTCGGCGGGCGCGCGGATTCTGAATCCGGCTCGATTCGCGGCCAATGGTCTCCTCCGACCGCCCGATCGCTTCTCCGATCCGATCAGCAACATCGCCATCATCGAAATCCCCGCCGACTTTCAAAGCGTCAAGATACAGGATATGCCTTTGGCTCTGGAGTGGCGTCAGCACTCGCGCGCCCTGTTCGAGTCGCTCTTCGCGCAGGGCTACATCGTGATTGATTTCGTGCATCAGCGTTACGATGGCCCGCCGCGCAGTTACTATGTGCTGTCACACGGCGAGGCGAGGGTAGGGTTTAGTGAGAATTAGAAGTGAGAGGTCGGAGGTCAGAGGTCAGATGGGGTATTGCTCCTCCGACTTCTGACCTCCGACTTCCATTCTCCGCTCATGATAATCGAACAGATCGAGCTCTACCACATCTCCATGCCCCTCGTCGCCCCGTTCGAGACTTCGTTCGGCGTCGAGACCGACCGCGAGTGCATCATCGTCGCGGCGCACGCCGATGGACTGACGGGGTGGGGCGAGTGCGTCGCCTCGGCTGATCCCGGCTATTGCTACGAGACGGTTAAGACGGCGTGGCACATCCTCGAAGATTTCCTCATCCCGGCCACTCTCGGGCGCGAGTTCGACGACATTCCATCGCTCGCCGCCGCGTGGAGCGGGGTGCGCGGCCATCCGCTGGCGAAGGCCGGGTTGCAGATGGCCGTTTGGGATTTGATCGGGCGAGCACAAGGCTTGCCTCTCCAGAAACTACTGGGCGGGCAGGGGGATCGGGTGCGAGTGGGAGTGTCGGTCGGGATACAGCCAAGCCGCGAGGCGCTGGTCGAGCGCATCCGCGCCTATCTCGCCGAAGGCTATCCCCGGATCAAAATCAAGATCAAGCCGGGCAAGGATGTGGAGTACGCCCGCGCCGTGCGCGAGGCGTTCCCGGAGATTCTCCTGCAAGTGGACGCGAACTCGGCGTATCGGCTGGAAGATGCGCCGACGATCCGCGCGATGGATGATCTCAATTTGCTTCTCATCGAACAGCCGTTGGGCTACGACGACATCTTCGACCACGCCAAACTTCAGGCGCAGGTGAAGACGCCGATCTGCCTCGACGAAAGCATCCACTCGCCCGACCACGCGCGTTGGGCGCTGGAGTTGAGTGCGTGCCGGATTATCAACATCAAAGCGGCGCGGGTCGGCGGGTTGTACGAGGCGGTGCAGATTCACGATCTGTGCCGCGCGCGCGGTGTGCCGGTCTGGTGCGGCGGGATGCTCGAAACGGGCATTGGCCGCGCGTCGAATCTCGCTTTGGCCTCACTGCCAGGCTTCACCCTCCCCGGCGACATTTCCGCGACCAACCGCTATTACCACGAAGACATCGCCGATCCGCCGTTCATGTTGAATTCAGACGGCACCATCAACGTTCCGACCGGGCCGGGTTTGGGCGTAAGAGTAAGGATGGGTGTGTTGGAGAGGGTGACGAAGAGGAAAGGAAAATACGGGAATTAGCGGCTGGCTGCCAAACGGCGCGCATCAGGCGCGGCGCGTAGCGAGGCGGCCGCATGTCATGGGTGGGCGGCTATGGCGGATGTTCGACACATCGGGCGGGCAAGCGCCCAAGAGCCGGACGCAGAAGACCGACAACCGTGCGGGCTGGGCGTTTCAGCAAGCGGCGGCCTACGAGAACACGCGACAAGAGCGAGGGATCGCGGCGCTGAAAAAGAAGGCGGCCAAACCGGGCTTCAGCCTCACGGCGCGTGAGCCGACACCGGTCTCTGCCACCGCCTGAGCGCCCGGCCCCTTACGGCCGGTGAGGAGGGTTTCTGGGAAACGTTGGCACGTTGGCGAACGTTGGCCTTGAACTTGCGCGGCCTCTACATAAATGAGAACATCCCCTGCATTAATTGAGGCCAAGTTGCTCTTTGATCTTCGCCAGAGGAACTCTCTTGCCATGCGTGCGCCGCTCGGCTAGAAACTTCATCAGCTTCTTGTTCCGGACCGTCAGTTCAACTTCGCGGGCAAAGTCGTCTCCTGCCCCCACGTCGAACCCTTCCCAGTCGTCGAGGGAAGCCAACAAGAAGCGTTGCCCGTCCGCAGACTGCAAAATTAAGCCGGTGCGTCGCGCCCTTTTTAGAAGATTATTCAGTGTTTTCGCTCGCGCGGAAACGGTCATGGTTTTCATAACTTTCTCTTTTCACCTCGAATGAATAACTGGCTGCCGACTTTGAAACCTATCGCCTCGATACTGACGACATGCACTGCGTCATCCACATTGTAGAACACTCGAAACCTGCCGATGCGTAGCTCCCACTCCGCAACGTCGTTTGGGCGTAGTTTCTTTCGGTTCCGAGTTTCCACGGTTGGTTCATGCTTGAGTTGCGACTCGATGGCTTCGATAACTTCCCGTTGCTCGGACTTCCCGAGCGATTTCAGGTCCTTGAGGGCTTCCGGCGTGAACTCAATCTCGTACATTGGGGGCTATTATCGCTCATCCTTGAACTTCTGCAAATTCTTGCAGTACGTTGTTTTGCTGCCGCTGAGTGTTGCAGGTTGAGCAACGCGCCGCCCAATCAGCAAATCACCCGGCCAGCCAACCCAATTCCACTGCCCGGTCGCGCCGGATGATCCAGAGCCGCTTAAGGCCATCCCACAG
>JACQED010000296.1 GCA_016200785.1 Chloroflexota bacterium | reverse complement strand
TCCTCGGTCGTCATGTTGGAGAACACTGACCACAAGTAGATAATGTCAAATTCACCATCGGCGAACGGGAGGCGAAAATCGCCGCCGATGGATTTTCCAGTTGGGTTGTACCGGAGATTCTGCAAATTTAGATAGATGAACTGAAAACCTGGGTGGTGACGGGTGATGTGGCGCTGGCACCAATCAATGCGCTTCTTCACGATGTCTATGCCGCGATAATGTTGAAAATTCTTGAAGCGGCTCAGGACGCCGATCGCCAGCCGGCCCGGACCGCACCCGATGTCTAACAAGCGGGTGCTGGCCGTCAAGCCAAACCGCTGGACGAGGCGATCAGCCTCCGCCTGGCCGCTGGAGAGAAAACCCTCGTCGTCCGAAAACTCGCTCCTGCCCAGGCGAAGATGGCGACCCGGCAGGATCATCCCTTTGTGCTCAACACTATCCGGGGTGAACAGCAGCGCCACCCGCCGAGCAGCTCTGGATATGAGATATCGAACAGCCATTTACGCGCACTCTCCCAACGGCGTTCCAGGCGCCGAGTAACATTCACAAAACTCGGCATCCTGCGCTGCACCCTGCCACATGAAAAACTTCACACGGGTGCGAACGCAAATCGGGCCGCCGGCCGCTTCTCGATTTGACACCACCCGCGCCGCCGAATAGGCAACGCCGCGATTCTCGGTCTCCCGTATCAGCCAGATTCGGTCTTCGACAAACTCGCTCCGCTTCCAGGTCATTTCACCTTTGATCGCTAGGATGAAGACGAACAGCGGCAGCGACAAAATGGCGAGCCAAAGCACGGCTCCGCCCATGCAACCCAGACGGCGCAGCCACGGGCTCGAGTCATTCATTCCTGTCTCCACGATGTCGCGCTTGCGTTGTCCTCAAGCGTAATCCCCAGGCCATGCAATCCGGCCCGCACTTCGTCGGCCAGCGCCCACTGCTTCGACTGGCGCAGTTTCGCGCGCAGGCCGATCAGCAGTTCGAGGTACGGGCCGCCGGCCGCGTCGTCGCCGCGCGCCGGCGCGCGGCGAGATGAATCGCGCCAGACGCGCAGAAGTTCGCCGAGCATCGCCTGTATCTGCGCTGGCAGTGAGGCCTCCGCGCCGCTGATCGGCGATTCGCCCATGGCTTCGACGAGGCGGCCGATCTCCTCAACGGCCGCCTCAAAGTCGGAGGCGTCGAGCGCGCGGGTGAAATCCACCCGCGCCACATTGGCGCGCCTGACGAGGCGCTCGGCTGAATCCTCAGAGGCGACACGCGTGCGGGTTGGAGGGCGCACCAGCGGCCCGGCAGCGCCGCGCGGTTGCAGCCCATCGAGCGGGTACGATCCAGTAGAGTAGCAGTGCTCGTGGCCCTCGTGCCGGATCGTCACCTGCCCGCTCCCCGCGACGATGAACTCTCTCGCCCGCAAGTCAACGGTGCAAGCGGTGTATTCGTCCGCGCCGAGGATGACGGATGTGGGAGGCAGGAGACTCTCAAGAATGTTCAGCCGGGGCGCGCCCATGAAGCAGAAGCGCGTGTCGTGATTGCGGCCCTCGGCGTTGTTCCAGTGCGGAACAATTGCCAGATCGAGGCCGAACGGCTCAAGCAGATTCAACCCTTGCACCCAGCGCGGCTCTTCGCCGACTTTGTAGATTTCGTAGATCGGGATCATGTGACGCCCGAGGGTGATGGCGGCGGCGCTGGCGAAGACAAGATGCGCGCCCGCCTCGAAGCGGTTGACCAACGCGGCGTGGATCGGCGTCCTCAGCCAGTTGCGCACGGCGTAGGTCGGCGAACCCGGCCCGGCGAAGATGTAGTTGGCCGAGGCGAGCGCGCTCAACGCGGCCGAGACATCGGCGGGCGTGGCCCGCGCGGCGCTCTTGAACGAGGCGACGGTCAATGGGAGGTCGAAGCGTTGCCGGAAATACTCGATCGCTTTGGCGGATAGATCGTCGGCGTTGAGTTGAAAGCCGGCCGGCGTATCGAGGAAGACCGGCACCACAGGCCCGGTGATGCGGCTCATCACGGCGCGATGCACCTTGCCCATCGCCTCCATCATTTCGCCTGAGCCGATGATGGTGACTGTGCCGACGGTCCGAGCGTCCATCTCACTCATAGTATATCTGATTCCCGATCTGCCGCCGCCCATAGACTCAGCGTCAGGGCGGCCAGCAGTCGGCCCGGCGACGAAGTCCACAGGAAATGATCGAAGAGGGACGTGAGGAGCAAGCCGATCGTGATCGCGGTGAAGATGTGGGCCTGCGGCGTCGCCGGCCGGCGGCGAATTATCTGCCAGCCGATCGCGGCGGCCAGCGCCGCCAGCGCCACTGCGCCGGGAAGGCCGGTCTCGACCAATACGAGAAGTGGCACGTCGTGCGCCGGTTCGCGTGAAACGCGCAGTGACGGCTCGGCGGCCAGCGCCTCGACAAAGCTCCCCGCGCCGACCCCTGTCCATAAATGCTCGCGCGCCAGATGCAGCGCGGCTTCTGCGACCGAGGCGCGCTCTTCGATCGAAAACTTTTCCAGCGGCGAGCGTGTGTCGGCCGTGGCGCGCGTCGTGAATAGCGGACGGAAGGCGATCACGACGGCGACGAGCGCGACCACTGCGACGATGGCAACCGGCAGCAACTTGCGCAGTTCAGAGCGCGGAAGGCGAATCGATAGCACGCCAAAGGCGACGAGCGCGCCGATCCATGCCGCGCGGGAGAAACTGAGGGCGAGAGCAATAAGGCCGAGCGTGAAGGCAAGGGAACTAAGGGAAATAAAAGAACTCAAGGAAATGCCAGTTCCCTTAGTTCCTCTATTTCCTTCAGTTCCCTTTATCAGCACCCCGGCCAAGCACACCAGTAAAACTGCCCCCAACACGTTCGGATGCCACAGACTCCCATAGGCTCTCAGCCAGCGTGTGCCGTCGGCGGTCTGCACGACACTCGCGCCCGGAATGTCGGGCGTGAGCGCGGCGAGGAAGGGCAGATGGAGCGGCTCAATGACTCTCGTGGACTGCGCGGCGAATTCGATCAGGCCGAGGGTCGCCTGGACTCCCAACTGTGCCATCAACAGCGCGGCAACGATGCGCCACTGCGGAGTCTCTGACTGCAAATACAAATACAGTCCGGCCAGCAGAGCCAGATGCAAGAGAAACGCCGTCGAAAGCGTCGGATCAATCGAACGCGGCACGCTGAGCGCGACGGCGATCAGCAGGCCGGCCCCGGCAAGACCGACGGACGTCGCCCCCCACCCCACGTGGCGGCGCCGCGCCAGCGGGTCGCCCGACAGCCACCCATCGATCAGCCACATCGCTAACAGCGACAGCAAGGTGAAGTCGGCGGCAAAGACGAGCACACTGCGGTAGGTGAAGAAAACAGATGACGATTGATTGAGGCTCACCACCTGATGCCAGCCGAACGGGAGAACGAGGATAAGACCGTAGAAGAGAAAAGTGTGCATGGTCCGCGCGGCGCAACGCAGTTTCTCGTCGCTCAACGCGCCAAGCAGGACGGCCAGGCAGAGCGCGGCGAGTGGCGCGATACCCCACCACTGCGCGGCGGGCGTCGGCCCGGACTTCACCAATCGCCACGGCGCGACCGGCCATACGCGATCTTTGCGCCACAGCTCAATGCCGTCGCCGAAAATCTGTACGAACCTCCAGCCGGTCTCGCGCAACAACGGCTCGTAACCGTGGTGATTGACGAAGACCCAGCGCACGGACCAATCGGCGGCGGCGGTCGTGAGGAAAGGTCGGGCGGCGTCTACACCTCCCGGCTGCCACACAACCGTGTCGAGTTGGGCCAGCCCGCTGGCGCGCAGAGCCGGCAGTTCGCGCGCGGTGTGATACGCGCCGTCGGGCGTGCCGGCCGTCGTCAGCGTCGCCAAGCGCGCCGCCTGATCGCCGAAGCCGAGGGTGAGATAACGCCATTGATCGTTCGCGCCTTCGGCGAGGAACTCAGCCACCGGAAGCAGATCGACGGCAGGCGGCTGGGCCGGTTTGGTGACCGAGAGCAGTGAGCCGTAGAGGGCGGAGGCAATAACCAATGTCCAATGAACAATGAACATTGGTGAGTGACGAGTGACGAGTGACGAGTGACGCCGTGACGACATGCCTTCGCGGCTTCGCGGTTTGATTTTCAAGAGGAGAATGGCCGCGCCGCCAAAGGGCAGAAGGCAAATGGCGGCCCACAACGCGAAGCGGTCGTAGGTGAGCCATTCCCAGTTCGCGCCGAAGAGCCACCGGGGGAGAGGCGTCGTGCCGCCGAGGCCGAGCACGAACAAGAGAATCGTCAGCGCGGCCAGCGGCCACAACCGGCGCAGTCGAACGCCGATGAGGATCGCCCACGGCACGAGAAGGAGGAACGCGCCGTAGGCCGGCCAGAAGAAAGTGGCGGTGACGATCGGATCGGCGATGAAGTTGTGACGGCTGGCGTGATCGATGGGCGTCTGAGGCCGGTAGCCCGCGCTCCATTCGAGGAACGGCCAGAGCACGACGACGATGGCGAGGCTCGACAAGAGCGCCCAGACGAGGGCGCGCGTGGTAGGGGGAGCGAGTGGTTTCAACGCAAAGGCGCGAAGGCGCGAAGGCGCGAAGTTTTCCTTTGCGTCCTTGCGTCCTTGCGCCTTTGCGTTAAAGAAGGCATTTGCCAGAAGCGCCCTGGTCACGACCGCCGCCCCGGCGAAAAGGGCAAACAACAACGCCGCGTGGTGCGCGCCCGCCGCCGCGCCGGCCAACGCGACCGAGCGCAAAAGCGCTGGCCGCTCGTCAAAACGAATGTAGCGGTAGCCTTGCGAGAGAGCGAAGAGAAAGAGAACAGTCGCCGTCAACGTCGGCAACTGTCCGAACTACCAGCCGGCCAATCCGATCGCCGGGCAAAAGATCGCGAGCCAGCCAGCCCAGCGCGCGGCGCGCGGCCCGACGAAGATGCGCGCGAAGCCCCGCACCGCGTACGGGAAGGCGGCGAGGACGGCGAGCAGAGTCACGACGTAGCCGATTTCCTCGCCTCGATAGCGGTAAAGGCCCGGCAAAGAGGCCGGCGGAGTCAGCCACGCGGAGACTGCCGACAGCGGCCACGAAAGAAGAGCGATGACTTGGTGGACGAGCGGAGGGTATGAGGTGACCGAGAAGCCGGTGTACCAGCGGAACTCGCGTCCCTCAAACCAATTCAGCCGATAGTGATCGGCGAAGAAGATGTGAACGTAGGTATCGTATGCGCCGCGATGCACGCCGGCCAGCGCGAGAGGCAGATTGAAGGCGAGGCTGAGGAGACCGGGAAGAAACGTTTGAACGTGTGAACGTTTCAACGTTTGAGCGTCTGCCGGACGGCTTGCTGGAACAATGTCACGTACGCCGCGCAAGTGTCGGCCAGCGTCATCTTCTGCATCGCGGCGAGATTGTGCCGGGCCATCGCCTCGCGCCGGGGACGGTCGGCCAGCAAGTCGGCCAGCGAGCGCGCCAACGCGGCGCGATCGCCGGCGGGCACGTATTCGAGCCAGAGCCCCTCTTCAGCCGCCATCGCCCTCACATCGGGCAGATCACTCACCACCACCGGGCGGCCATACGCCGCCGCGCGATGGATCACGCTCGAAGCGCCGGTCGTCGCCATGTAAGGTAACGCCACCACACTGGACTGACCGAACAACGCGCGCAGGTCGGCCTCCGGCACCGGGCCGAGCCAGTGGATGTTCGCTCCACGACCGCGCAGACGGCGAATGCTCTCCAGATAACCGGGGAAGCGCGGATGGTCGCCGCCGGCGATCGTCAATCGCAGATCGCGATCGCGGGCCTGGAGATCGGCGAAGGCGTCGAGCAGAAGCGGCAAGCCCTTGTACGGCGCGTAGGTCGCGAAGATCAGAATCTCACGACGAGGGTTGGGCAGAGGCAGGAACTCCGGCGGATCGAAGGCGCCGACGGGGACGTGGGCAAGATTCTTCGCGCCGTAACGCCGCTCCACTTCGGCGACGTAGCGGCGCAGGGTGAAGCAGACGGTGTCGGCGCGCAGGAGCATCTGCGTCACCGCGCGCCCGCCGAGATAGGTGAGTCTCCCGTTGGCCGCGCCGAGGTCGTGCAAGCTCACTGCCTCGAAGATTTCGTGCAGGGTCACGACCGTCGGCCAGCCGCGCGCGCGGGCCAGCATCGGCGTCGCGAGACCCAGCACGTTGGCCCAGCGCGAACGGCCAAAGACCGACAGGCCCAGGTTGAACCAGATCGCGTCGGGCGCGAGATCGGCCAGCGCGCCGAGGATGGCCGGAGACGATCCGGCCCAATCGCGCGCCCACACGCGGCGAACGACCGTCGACTCCGATCTCACCGCAGAGTCCGCTGAGGACCCAGAGATTGGCGGGAGGTTCTCGATCTCGGCGTGCTTCGCATTCTGTGCGATGAGACGAACACGGTTGGCGAGCACGGTGACGGACTCGAACGCGCCGCTGGAGGCGAGGCCTTGCGCGACGCGCGCGCCGTATTGGCCCACGCCCGAAATTTCCGGCGGGAAAGGTGAGACGATGGCGAGTCTCACTGCCTCACCCCATCCCCCGCGACCCCGTATCTCTCCAGTCGTTCTTCGTACGCCGTCAAGGCCGGGCGGCGATAGTCGGCGAAGTGGCCTTTGACGTGACTCTCGTCAAGCACGGCGTTGGCCGAAGGCAGTTGAGCCTGCCGCCGGAATTTGGCAATCTTGCGCTTCCGCTCCCATGATTCCAATCGCTCGCCCAACTCGCCTCGCCATAACCATTCCAACATCCGCTGGAGCCGGCGGCCTGCGCCGCGCGGCGCGGCATCCGGCTCGGCGCGCAGAGGCACATTCGCGTTCGGCAAATAGGCGAGAGACCAAGCGTTGGCCCGGCGCATTTCCGCGTAAAGCGAGTGGCCGACGAGAGGTGTCATCTGCGCCACTTCGTGCGCGATGAAAAGGTCTTGCTGGCCCTGAGCCAGCGCGGATTCTGCCAGAATGTAGTTGGGGCACACCTTCACTCCCCACAATCCAACCAGACGCACGATGGCGATGCACAGCGCGCGCGCCAGCCAGACCCGGCCCGGCGCGGTGACGATGAGAAAATCTATGTCGTCGCCGGGAGCCGAGTTGTTCATCGCCAGCGCGCCGGTGACGGCCACCATCCGCACAAAAGGCAAGTGACCGATCCAGCGGCCATAGCGCCGCGCGTCGTGCCACAGCGCGCGCGAGGCTCGCTCGCGTTCCTCACGTTTGGCCGCGACCTCCGCCCGGCCCTGCGCGGTGAAGTATCCGTTGACTCTCACGGTGCGCTCGGCCAGCCACGGCGACGACTGCAACACCTGCTTCACGCGCTCGCGCGACAGCGGCAGGCCGATGAGGAAATGGTGCACCTCGTCGGCGGTCAATGGGTAGTCGAACACGTCGGCGTAGAGGAGCGTGCGAAGAATCGCAACGTCCTCCGCCCGGCCAGGCTGGATATCCATCAATAGATTGAGTACGAGAATCGGGCCTTACTGAATCTCGACGAACGTCACGGTTCGTGTCGCGGTGTCGAAGACGGCGAACGTGCTCCGGCCGTACATGCCCATCATCTCGCCCGGGTTCAACAGCACTGTGTCACCCAGACGCTCCTCGAATGCTTTGTGGTCGTGGCCGTAGCAGACCAGATCGTACCAGCCGCTGGCGGCCAGGCCGCGCGCGATCTCGGGGTAGTGGTTGACGGCGACGCGCAGGCCGTCGCAATCGAGTTCGGCGAGTTGGCCGTGCAGTGTCACGTTGCTCAAGTCGGCGATCACTTTGAGCATCAGCCGCACGTCGCCCTCGTTGTTGCCCCACACGACGTGCACCGGTTTGCCCGCCGCGCCCCCCGCCAGCCGCAGAAGCGTGAACGGCGAGCACAGGTCGCCGCAAAAGATGACGGCATCGGCCTCGGCGATCTGCGGCAGGGCCGCGTCGAGTTTCCAGATGTTGTCGTGGATGTCTGAAAGGATGGCTAGTCTCATATCGTTGAATGCAAAATCAGTTTACCACGAAGGCACGAAGACACTAAGCCCAGAGAAGGTTCTTTGGCGTGTTCTGCGTGGCGTCAGTGTCTTTCTTAGTGTCCTTCGTCCCTTGCGTCTTCGTGGTAAAGTTCCTGACTCAACTCGTTGAATGCAGAATCTCATTTACCACGAAGGCACGAAGACACCAAGCTCACCAAGTGTTTTACTTCGTGTTCTTCGTGCCCTTGCGTCTTCGTGGTAAAGTTCCTGACTCAACAGGTTCTCGATCACAGAATAACCCGCTTGACGCCGTTCTTGATCAGCGGCACATTGAAGTTGATCAGGAAGCCCAGCCGCTTGCCGGTCAATTTCATCTGAGTCAAGAGTTGCGCCTGGAATACTGGATTCATTGACTCGATAGCTTTCAATTCACAGATGACAAGACTCTCCACCAGCACGTCGAGTCGCAGGCCCTCCTCGAATGTTACACCGTCATAAACTATCGGCACAACCACTTGCCGAACAAAAGAAAGCCCCCGTTTTGTCAGTTCATGGCAGAAACAGACTTCGTAAATATGCTCCAATAGCCCCGGGCCGAGCGCGCTGTGAACGGCAAAGGCCGCCGCCACAATCGCTTGTGCTATCTGTTCTTCCCGTTCGGAGAGCGGCGCATGATCCATTTTCCTTCCCGCCTTCGTGTCTTAGTGTCTTAGTGGTTGATCCCGTTTCTATGGCAACCCCGTTACCTCAAACTGCCACCCCAGCAACTTGAAGACGGCCGAGGCAGTGGCGGGACGGGCGAAGACAATCTTGTACGGCTGGAACGCGCCGGCGGCCAGCGACCACGGGAGTGGCGGCGTTGCGCTGTGGTATTCGCCGGCCTGCCCCGTGCCGGCAAGCAGAGCCAGGTCGGCTTGCGTCACGTTGCGTTCCTGCGTGCCAAGATTAACCACCGTGCCGCTCAGGATCAATTCCGTTTGATCGTCCGAGAGCGCGGCGGATTCAAGCGTGACGCTGACGGCCGGGATCGACGCCGCGCTGGCCGCCAGCCTCACCTGCGCGAGGTCGCGCGAACCGGCCTCCGGGCTGAAACGCCAGATGGGCGCCGGATCGCTGAACGTCGCCGCCACGAGATAGGCGGCGGTCGCATTCGTCGTGCTGTTCGGATCGAGTTTGCCGGCCAGGGGCGGATAAGTCGTGATGGCCGAGACCGGGATGACCGGCGCGTAACGAGCGCCGGTCGAGTCGACCAACTCTGCGACGACGAGCGAAGCCTCCACCGGGCCGGGGCCCGTGTTCTCGACCGTGAAGTCCACCAGATAATAGCCGAGGCCCGAGGGCAGTTCCGACGCGCCGGAGGTGACGAGGCGTGTCGCGGTGACAGTGACGCGCAGATCGCCGGCTTGCGCCGGTACGCCGAGATCGACCGGGCCGGATGAACCGATAGTCGCCGCCGTGCCGCTTTGCCCGACGAACAGCGCTTCCACCGCGAGTCGAGTCGCGCCGCGCCCCCCAACGAGGACAAGCGTGAGGCCGGGCCGGGTTTGCTCGAAGATGCCCGTCGTGCTGGCAGGGACGCTCGCCTTGCGCGTCACCTGAAAGCGCAATGCGCGCCCATCGCTCATCTGCACTTCAATCGAATCGCCTTTGACCAGTCCGTCGAGTGCGCTCTCGTTGTCCGATGTATCGGGCAAGCCGAAGACGTAATTGATCAACGTGCCGTGCACCCAGAAGGCGGTCGTCTTTTGATTCATCGGCACTTGCCAGACGCCGTCCTTGCTCGCCTCGACCGAGGCCACCGGGAACGATACACCCACGAACTTGAGCACCTCGGGAATGGCGAGCGGCACCTTCACATTCTCCGACGATACCAGCGCTTCGGAAGGGACGTACTCGGTCGGCTGGAGAGTTGCGGTCGGCGTCGCAGCGAACGGCAGTGGGATGGCCGGTACGCCGTTGTCAATAACATAAGAGGCGATGGCAACGCATACGAGCAAAGCGAGGCCGCACACGCCGAGCACGGTGATGGCGATCACGACGCGCCCGGCAGGGTCGGCCAGCAGACGAGCCAGCGCAGGCGGGAGTTTGACTCCGGGCCTGGACGGCGGAGGCGTTGGCGGAGGGATAAGGCTGGGAGGCGGGCCATCGCCGGAGGCAGGTGGTGGCGGAGGTGGTTGGCTGGCGGGCGGCTCACTCATGGGATCAGGCCGGGCAGAGGGCGCGGTTCGATGCGGACGATGACCGTTTCGGAATCGCCGCTCACCGTCTGCGAGAAGCCGAGGAAGGGGACGACGACGTTCACCCCGCCCGTGGCGGTGGCCGTCAGGTGCAAAAGGCCCGAGGCGTCGGTGAAGCCCTGCCCGATCAATCTGCCGGTGGCGAGTTCCTGCGCTTCGGCGGCAAGGCCGAGCACGCCTTCGCCGGCGTTGGGCACTTTGTTTCCGTTGGCGTCGTAGTAGACCAGAAGATCGATCACGACGAGTCGCGGCACCGGCGCGCCCGCGCCCTGCGGCGTGGCGAGCGGGCGAATCTGGATCGGGGAGCCGGGGGTCGGTGTCGGCGTTTGAGGCCCGGGCGTCGCAGTCACGATGATCGTGATTGGCCCTCCCGCCCCACCGCCGCCGGTGAAGCCCGTGGTGGCCGTCGGCGTTGGGGTGAGCAGGAAGGAGGCGGCGCACGACAGCGTGTATTGGCGGCTGGCGGCCTCACTGCGCTGGAGATCGCCGTTGGGGCCGATCAACAGATAGATCAGCGAATTGGAAGTCGAGGTGTAGATGAACTCGCTGCCGAGATTCTGCGGCGAGATGTCGTCGTTGCCGCCGATGGCCGCGAAACTCGCGTCGTAGACGATCATGTTCGTGTCGGCGCCGG
>JACQED010000390.1 GCA_016200785.1 Chloroflexota bacterium | reverse complement strand
CCCGGTCACTGCTCGACCGCAATCCCAATCCAAGCGACTATGAGATTCGCGATGCGCTGGTCGGGAATCTATGCCGTTGCACCGGCTATCTGCGGATTATTGAATCGGTGAAGAAAGCGGCACACCTTCAGCCGGTGGCGGTCTGACGGCGGCGGATGCTTTGAACCGCAAAGACGCGAAGACCGCGAAGAAAGGCGCCCAGAATCATCGTGAGTAACTTTGCACTCTTGGCGGCTTCGTGGTAATTTTCTTTTCTTTCAGCGGAGGCACCTATGCTTACTAAAGAGGCGACGACACAAGCCACCGATGGGAAAATTCCCAAGCTCATCGGCGAGAGCGTGACCCGGGTGGACGCCCGCGAGAAGGTGACCGGCGCCGCCATTTTCACCGACGATATGCAATTCGGGCCGGGACTGCTTTTTGCGCGCATCCTGCGCAGCCCGCACCCGCACGCGCTAATCAAACGCATTGACGTCAGCAAGGCCAAAGCCTTACCGGGAGTCAAGGCGGTCGCCACCGGCGAACTGACGCCGGGTTACATCGGATTGTATTTGCACGACCGCCACATCTTCTGCCGCGACCGCGTCCGCTACGTTGGCGATCCGGTGGCGGGCGTGGCGGCGATTGACGAAGAGACGGCGCAGAGGGCGGTAGACTTGATTGAGGTGGAATACGAAGTTCTGCCGCCGGTGCTCGATCCCGAATACGGCGCGAGTCAGGAAGCGCCGCTGCTCCACCCCGACCTCGGCAAGTACACGGTCGCCAATTTCATCTTTCCCGTGGCGGGCACGAACATTTCGAATCATTTCAAGATTCGCAAGGGCGACGTGGAGGGCGCGTGGGCAAAGTGCGCCGCGATCGTCGAGCGCAAGTATCGCGTGCCTCACGTCCAGCACGTGCCGATCGAGCCGCACGTCGCCGTCGCCAAGTGGGACGAGGCGGACAACATTACGCTGTGGGCGAGTTCGCAATCGCCGTTTGCCCAGCGCAATCTCATCGCCAAGGCGCTCGACATCTCTCAGAGCAAGATCGAAGTGATCTCGCCGTACCTCGGCGGCGGATTCGGGTCGAAGGCCGGAGTGAGCATGGAAGCGCTGGCCGTCGTCATCGCCTCGGCGGTCAAAGGCCGGCCGGTCAAACTGCGCCTCACGCGCGAAGAGGAGTTCTACACGACCTTCGTGCGGCAGGGCCTCGTCGCGCATTTCAAGATGGGTTGCGATAAAGACGGGCGGCTGCTGGCGATGGAGAACAAATATTACTGGGACGCGGGCGCTTACACCGAGTACGGTGTGAATATGGCGCGCGCCGGCGGCTACTCCAGCACCGGCCCGTACGACGTGCCGAACGTCAAAGCCGACAGCCTGTGCATCTACACCAATCATCCGGTGGGCGGGCCGATGCGCGGCTTTGGCATGCCCGAACTGCATTCCGGGCTGGAACAGTGCATTGACGATCTCGCGCGGCAGATCGGCATGGACGCGGTGGAGTTCCGCAAACTCAACTGCGTGCGCGAAGGCGACATCATCGTCACAGGCATGAAGATGCATCCCATCGGATTGTCGGAGTGCATTGACAAAGCGGCGCAGGCCATCGGCTGGGGCAAGAAGGCCGCGCCGAGGGCGCCGAGCAAGCGGCGCGGCAAAGGCCTCGCGATTATGTGGAAAGCGCCGGCCATGCCGCCCAACGCCGGGTCGAGCGCGCGCATCAGCCTCAACGAAGACGGCACGGTGACGGTCGCCGTCTCCGGGCAGGAGCTCGGGCAGGGGACGTTCACGGTGATGGCGCAGATGGCCGCCGCCGCGCTGGGCGTGCCTTACGATTGGGTGCGCGTGGCCGGACCGGTGGACACGAAGTACAGCCCCTACGAATGGCAGACCGTCGCCAGCCGACTCACGTGGAGCATGGGCAACGCCGTCGTCGGCGCGGCGCGCGACGCCCGCAAGCAGATCGTTGACATGGTGGCCGAGGCGTGGCGCGAAGACCCGAACGATCTCGACATCGTGGACGGCAACGTCGTCTCGTACAAGACCGAAGAGTCGAAGTCCTTGAAGGACATCGCGATCTACGGCCTGCCCAAGCCGAACGACGAGGGCTGGCGCGGCGGGCCGGTGCTCGGGCGCGGCAGCTTCATGCCCACCTACGTGACCGGCCTCGACCCAGAAACCGGGCAAGGCCCGCGCGCCGTCGTCCACTACACCACCGGCTGTCAAGCCGTGGAAGTGGAAGTGGATATGGACACGGGCAAGGTGGAGATCATCCGCGCCGTGTCGGCTTACGACGTGGGCCGGGCGATCAACCCGGACATGGTGAAGGCGCAGATGGAAGGCGGCCTCGTGCAGGGGATTAGCACGGCGCTGTTCGAGGCTCTGCAACTCAAAGACGGCGTCTTGCAGAATCCGAGTTTCGTGGATTACCGCATCGCCACGAGTTCCGACGCGCCGCACGACATCGAGGCGATCATCGTCGAAGTGCCGCAGGATGACGGCCCGTGGGGCGCGCGCGGCGTGGGCGAGCACCCGATGGTGCCGACTATCCCGGCGATTGCCAACGCGATCTACGACGCCATCGGCGTGCGCTTCGAGTCGCCGCCGTTCACGTCGGAGAAAGTGTATCTGGGGATGGTAGAGGCGGGGATTGTGAAGTGAAGCTAAAGATGCGACGCGCCCGCAAGGGCGCGTCACATTTCGGGTGGAGGTGAGCGATGACAGACCGTTTCGACATCCTGATCAAGCGCGCCCGTCTGCGCGGCCAGCCGGGGCTACTCTACGAGATCGGCGTCGCCGGGGAGAAAGTCGCGGCCATCGGGGAGCGAGTCGACGGCGTCGCCGAGGTCGAGATCGACGCGCGCGAGAATCTCGTCACCGAGTCCTTCGTCAATCCGCACCTGCATCTCTGCAAGGTTTACACGCAGGAGATGATGGACGAGGAGACGGGGAAGGGCTATCACGAGGCCGGAATGGGCAAGGCGATGACGACCCTCGAACTGGCCGCGCGCGTCAAAGAGAAATACGACGAGTCGTGGATCATCAAGAACGTGCGCCGCGCCGTCGCGCTGGCCGCTATTCACGGCAACACGCACATCCGCGCCCTGGCCGACGTGGACAGCAAGGCCCGGCTCGAAGGAGTCAAGGCGCTCATCCGGGCGCGCGAGGAGTTCAAGGGCATCGTGGATATTCAAGTCGTCGCCTTCGCGCAGGACGGCATCGTGCGCGAGCCGGTCGCCGAAGCCCTCGTGCGGGAAGCCATGCGCCTCGGCGCGGACGTGGTGGGCGGCATCCCGTGGATCGAGTACACCGAGGCCGACAGCGCCGCGCACGTCAGAGAGTGCTTCGACATCGCCCGAGAATTCGACAAGGACGTCTCGATGCTGGTGGACGACGCGGGCGATGCCGGGCTGCGCACGCTGGAAGCGATGGCCGTCGAGACGATCAAGCGCAACTGGCACGGGCGCTCGCTGGCTCATCACGCGCGGGCGATGGCCCTGTATCCCACGCCCTACCTCCAGAAGGTGATCGCCCTGCTCAAAGAGGCGCAAATGGCCCTGGTCACCGATCCGCACACCGGGCCGCTGCACGCGAGAGTCAAAGAGTTGCTTGAAGGCGGCGTGCTGGTTTGTCTCGGTCAAGATGATATTTCAGATGCTTATTACCCCTTTGGGCGCAACAATATGCTGGAAGTTGCGTTCCTTGCGGCGCACATGCTCTGGATGACGACCTCGTCCGAAATGGAAACGCTGTACGACATGATCACCGTCAATGCCGCGCGCGCGATGGGCCTCAGAGATTTCGGATTGAAAGCCGGCGCGCCGGCGCACCTCGTCGTGCTCGACGCGCCGAGCGTGCTGGAGGCTCTGCGCGATCACGCCGCGCCGGCACACGTGATCAGCCACGGCAAGATCGTCGATCGAGCGAAGATGAAATCCGTAGCCCACACGAATGAGTGGTAGGTGAACTAGCGTTGCTGACGAATAGCCAAGCGCCCCGGTGACGATTGGTACTAGTTCGATCAGACGGTCACTCGCTATGCTAATTGCAGATGGCTCTGCTGACAAGAACCTTTCTTCACCGCAGAGAACGCTGAGAACGCAAAGACCAGTGGGAAGACTCAGCGCACTCGGCGAACTCTGCGGTTGAATCTGCGTCCTTTCAGTTGAGTCGAACTGTGCTCCAGGAAGCGAGCGGGAGAAAAGTTGATGCAGTCAAAGCTGAGAGTCGAACCGCCGCAGAGTCAAGCTGCTCCGGCGGATCAAACTGAGCGCGTGAACGGGCACAAGGCGTTGATCTCTGAACTGCAGGATCAGCGCAAGAAGATTCGGCAGGGCGGCGGAGCGGCGCGCGTCGAGGCCCAACATTCCAAAGGCAAACTCACGGCGCGCGAGCGCATCCTGCGCCTGCTGGACGAGGGGACGTTTCAAGAGATCGACGCTTACATCACGCACCGCCACAGCGATTTCGGGATGAACCAACAGCGTTACCCCGGCGACAGCGTTGTGGTCGGCTTCGGCAAGATCGGCGGGCGGCGCGTGTGTGTCGCCGCGCAGGACTTCACTGTGCTGGGCGGCTCGTTCTCCGAGGTGCAGGGGCAGAAGGTCGCCAAGATCATTGACCTCGCGCTCGAGTCGGGCGTGCCGGTGATCTGCCTCAACGACTCTGTGGGCGCGCGCATTCAGGAGGGCGTCTACAGCCTCGCGGCTTATTCCGAACTATTCTGGCGCAACACGCAAGCCAGCGGCGTCATCCCGCAGATCAGCGTCATGCTCGGCCCGTGCGCCGGCGGCTCGGTCTATTCGCCCGGCCTGACTGACTTCGTGATCATGACGCAGGGCGAGAGCCACATGTTCATCACCGGGCCGGAGGTCATCAAGACCGTCACCGCCGAAGAGGTGGACATGGAGACGCTGGGCGGCGCGATGACGCATGCCAGCCTTAGCGGCGTGGCGCATTTCGTCGGCGCGAATGAAGACGCGTCCTTTGCCACCGCGCGCAAACTGCTGAGTTACCTCCCATCCAATAATACCGAATCCGCGCCGCGCGTCACGCCGACCGACGATCCGACCCGCGCCGATGCCGCGCTCGACGCGCTCGTTCCTTGCGAGGGGAGTCAGATGTACGACATGCGCGAGGCGATCGATCGCATCTTCGACCTCGGCAGTTTTTTCGAGGCGCACGCCCGCTTCGCTCCGAACGCCGTGGTCGGCTTCGCCCGGCTCAACGGCGAAGTGGCAGCGGTGATCGCTAACCAACCGGCGTACGCCGCCGGCGTGCTGGACATCAATGCCTCGGACAAGATCGCCCGCTTCATTCGCTTCAGCGACGCCTTCAACATCCCGTTGATTACCTTCGTGGATTGCCCCGGCTTCATGCCCGGCACGGTGCAGGAACACGGCGGCATCATCCGGCACGGCGCGAAGATCGTCTACGCCTATTCCGAGGCCACCGTGCCGAAACTGGCGGTCATCACGCGCAAGGCCTACGGCGGCGCGTACATTGTTTTGAGCAGCAAATGCATCCGCACCGATCTGGTGTATGCCTGGCCCACCGCCGAGATCGCTGTGATGGGCGCCGAGGGCGCGGTCAACATTCTCTACGGCAAAGAACTCAAGCAGATGAAGGACGACGCCGAGACTGAACGCGCGCGCCTCGTCGGAGAGTTCCGCCAGAAGTTCTCCGGGCCGTACAGTTCGGCGGCCAGCGGCCACGTGGATGACGTGATCCTGCCCAGCGAGACGCGCGTCAAGTTGATCGCCGCGCTGGACTTCTTGCGCGACAAGCAGGCCGCGTCGCTTCCGAAGAAGCATGGTAACATGCCGGTGTAGCCGCTGGGAGACGATCGATGAGCAATTTGATTACCGCCTCCCTGATCGCCGTCGTGGGGATGCTTCTGCTCTTCGCGGCGATGGCGGTGCTCTACGGCATGATGTACCTGATGACGGCGCTCATCAAAGACGGCGGGG
>JACQED010000389.1 GCA_016200785.1 Chloroflexota bacterium | reverse complement strand
TTTCAAGGTGCTATTTCAATGCAAGCGGTATTCAGGTTCAATCGGGCCAGACAAAGTACGCGACTTTCGCGGAGCAATGATGGGCCGTGCCGACAAGGGCATCATTCTCACAACAGGTGCATTCACTGTTGAAGCGCGAAAAGAAGCCGTCCGCGACGGTGTCCCACCTATCGAGTTGGTTGATGGAGAAAAACTGCTGGAAATGTGCGAGGACCTTGAGTTTGGACTGAAGCCCAAAAAGGCTTTTGAAGTTGATCGCGAGTTTTTCGCCAAATTTGCTTAAGGCGCGGGCTAACGGCTTGCACCCGACTCGTGATACGCGCTCGCAAAACCACCGTTCGGGCGTCGCATGAGCTTGGGCAGGACAACCGACTCGACTGGACCCGCGCGAGCAGGTGATGCTCACGTTGGGCGCGCATGAGAACGGCGGATTGGGACGCTGCGCGTGGTGCGGATTACGCCTGAGACGACTCAGACGCCGCTGACATGCAAGGCCAATCAGAGTCGTTCTGTGAATTACAGGAATGAACGAGTTGTGCTATCATCTTGTCTGCGGAGACCAAAGCCATGAGCGACCAGCAACTACTTGAGCGCATCGCCCTCACTCCCAAAGTTATGGTGGGCAAGCCCGTCATTCGCGGAACACGCCTAACGACCGAGTACATCCTTAACCTGCTGGCGCATGGCTCATCTGTGGCCGAAATCCTCGACGAATACAAAGAACTCACTCAGGAGGATATTCGGGCGTGTATCCTCTTTGCCACCAAGTCGCTCGAAAACACCACCTTCATGCCGCTGGCGGTGGAGATGGCGCAAAGCGGAGTCCCTCATGCCTAGCAAACTCTGCCCTCACAGCCTCGTGCCCACCTCCGACGCTCGCGCGTGGGTGCAGGCCGGATGCCCGCTGGTCAAACTCGTCAACGACTTCGGCCCGGCCAACGAATACCTGTCGATCAATCCGCGCTTGATCGTCACCGGTCGAGGCTACACTGATCTGACTCTTCTCGAACAATATCAATCCGGCGACCCGCCGGAAGAGGCGGCGCGCAAGTTCGTCGTCGAGCAGAGTGCGCGTTATTACAGCCGCAACCCACAGGTGAAAATCTGGGAGGGACACAACGAGCCGTCGTTCGGCGGGCCGGACGATCCCGGCGCGGTAGCCAAGATGTCGTGGTACGGCCACTACGAGGCCGAACGGCTGAACCTGCTGGAGCAAATGGGCTTGCGCGGCGTGGTCGGCAATTTCTCGACCGTCTACCCGGAGATCGGCGCGAACGAACTGCGGATGTGGAACGCCTTCATGCCGGCGATCGAAGCGGCCAAGCGCCATCGCGGTTTCCTCGGCCTGCACGAATACGCCGCGCCGTGGCTGTGGTGGTATGCCGGCGACTATCAAAAGAGCAACTGCCCCGGCCAGGGGAATCCCGCTTTTCCCGGCGGCTTCCTCGGCGACATGGGCTGGCTGACTCTGCGCTACCGGCAGGTCTATCGCTACGCCCTCGCGCCTCGCGGGCTGGGCGACGTGCCGCTGGTGATTACCGAGTGCGGCAACGACAAAGCCGGCGGCGGCTGTCCTGAGATGCCCGCCGCGCCGTGGCGCGAACTCACCAACTATTGGGGGAGTTGGGACGGCTCGACCGATCCGATTGACTACTGGCGCACCGCCGGCGACAACCGCGATCCCGAACGCTATTACGCCGAACAGTTCATCTGGTACGACCGCGAACTGCAAAAGGATCCGTTCGTCGCGGGCGCGACCGTCTTCACCTTCGGCTCGAACGATCCCACGTGGGATCCGTTCAACGTCGCGGGCACACGCTTCGCCGCGTACCTCGCCGAGTACATCCGACGCACGCAATCCGAGCCTGCGGTGACGACGGCCGCGCCGACCACGACGCCGGTCGTCAGTGTGCCGGCCGTGTCCGGCGACGCCGGCGCGGCGACGACGACCGACGCGGATTTCGCGACGCCCCCCGACGGGGGAACCGCAACGGCCGCGGACAGCGGAGTGGAGGTCGCGGGCCGCGTCGCCGTGAGTCCGGCAAGCGCGGTCAGTGCCACGTCGCGGGGCCTGCCGCGCGTTCAATATGCGCGGGTGTATCTTCTCATGCCGGCCGGCCTGACCGATCCCACCTGGGTGTCTGCGGCCGCCGTGGCGATTTTCAGCAAACGCCGCGTCACCATCGGCGGGAGCGCCGACGACGCCGGCGTTGGCAACCTCAACAGCCGCACCGTCATCGCCGTCAACCCCGAAACCTGGGGCGCCACGCCGCCCCTGCACGACTGGTTCGCGCAGAATTACCCCGGCGCGATCTTCACCTCGATTCACGCGACTTCGCCGGGCGACCTGGTGCGTATTCTGTTGACCACCGCGCCACCGAAGCCCGCCCCGCCGCCGGCCACCGCGCCGATGCCGCCTGTGGGCCAGCCGCGCGCGCAATACCCGCGCACTCACGTGTTGATCAGCCCGAAGATGACCGATCCGAATTGGGCGGCTTCGGTGGCGAACTCGACGTGGTCGCACCGCTACACCATCGGCGGAAGCGCGGACGACGGCGGTATCGGCGACCTCGACTCGCGCCGCGTGATCGCCCTCAACCCAGACGATTGGGGCGGCGACCTCGAAGCCTGGTACGCCGAGAATTATCCCGGCGTGGAATACTATGGAGTGCGCGCGGCCTCTCCGGCCGACGTGCCGAGGCTGTTAGCGCCGTTCTTGAAATAGAAATTGCTTTTGCCACGAATTGCGCGAATGGCCCCACTGAAAGAACCCCGATTCAACCGCAGAGCACGCGGAGTCCGCTGAGTTTTCGCCTGAATTTCTCTGCGCTCTCGGCGTTCTCAGCGGTGAGCAGGGCTTTTTTTAGCAGAGTCACGAATTGGACGAATTGTTCGTGAAATTCGCGCAATTCGTGGCGAGAACCTCACGGCTGCCAGTCGGGGAAAGAGTCGTCCGCCGGGTTGTTGCTGATATCCTTCTCTCCCGTGCCGTCGGCGTTCATAACGTAGATTTCCCAGTTGCCGACGCGCTTGGATCGGAAGACGATCTGCTTGCCATCGGGCGACCACGCCGGCGTGCGGTCGTCGGACGAGTTCTTCGTCAGCCGAGTCTGCGCCGAGCCATCCGCCTGCACCTGTGCCTGCGGCCCAGGTGCAGGCATCACGTAAATTTCCCAATTGCCGTCTCTATCGGAACGGAAGGCGATCTGCTTGCCATCGGGCGACCACGCGGGCGAACGGTCGTGGAACGAATTATTGGTCAGGCGCGTCTGGCCGGAGCCGTCGGCGTTCATGGTGTAGATTTCCCAGTTGCCGTCGCGGTAGGAGCGGAAGGCGATCTTCTTGCCATCAGGCGACCACGAAGGCGAACGATCGTCGGCGGTGTTGTTCGTCAGCCGCGTTACGCTCGATCCATCGAGGCTCGTCACGTAGATTTCGTCATTGCCGTCACGATTGGAGGCGAAGGCGATTTCGCCGCCGCTGCTAGAAGGGCCCGGCGCAGGCGAGCCGCAGGCGGGCAGTGAGACGGCCACGAGAACAAGGGAGAGAACTGAGAGGGTCGAGGCGCGAAAGCATGGAAGTGTGATACGCATTGACAATTTCCTCTTTCTGACTAAACTATAGATTGTAAACAAACGGGGCAACCCGTTTTCTCCCCCCTAGCGAAGAGTCGCCCGATAGGCGGCCTGCCCGGACTATCGTTCCGGGATAGCTAGGGGGGTTTTCGTTTATCTGCGCCAAAGCGTCGTGTGAATCGCTATGAGACGGTAGAAGCGCTCATCCCCTTCACGAACGTAGCGGTAGATCGCTCCATTGAGCATATCAGCGATTTGCAGCAATGGATCGCGGTGAGATTTTTCCATGCGCATGCGGCGAATGCACTGGCGGTAGCGCATTCTAGTCGTATCAAGAGCCTATCTTTCTAACAACCTCTACTGCTTTATCCAGCACCGGATCGTTCGTATCCGACACTTCATCCCAGTCTGATTTCACCACTTCGTCAGGCTCGACGCCTTTCAGGCCGAGGTCGCGGCCCTTGGCGGTCACGAAAGAAGACGAGGCGACAAAGACTCGCGATCCGTCGGGGAGCGCAGTCTCCGAAGTGCCTTCGACCTCCCCGAGCGTCGGCAGGCCGACAACCTTTGCGCGGCTGATGTCCTGCAACGCCCCGGCGAGCATCTCCGGCGCGCCCTCGGTGTCCGGGCCGACCAGAAGGACCAGCGGCACAGCCTGCGATCCGAAGAAATCCTTCCCTGTGATATCCAGCGGCTGTTCGCCTTCCCGCGTGTAGGTGTTTCCGAGTTTGCCGTTGCCAAACAGGGTGAGGAATTCGGCCAGCGGCCACTGCGCCCCGGTGCGCGCGATGCGCAAATCGAGGATGATCCCGGCGATGGTTCCCGCCTGTTTCATGCTCTGCAACGCGGCGACGAGGTTGTCCGCCATTTTGTCGGGCGGCTGAGTCGGAATGAGGAAGTAGGCAATGTGCGTTCCGGTGACTGTGCCGCCCAGCAGCTCGGCGCCAGCCGTAAGTTGGCCGCGCTTCACATCCACATCACGCGAACTCCCGCCGGGCGATTGAACCGTCAATTTCACCATCGTGCCGGCCGGCCCGCGCACGCGCTGGATCACGTCGAGGCCCTCTTCCGCCTTCACCGCAACCCCGTCAATCGCGTAGATGCTGTCGTGCGCGGAGAGGCCGGCTTTGGCGGCCGGCGAATCTTTCATCACCGATAACAGAATCACGTGGGGCTTCGGCGCCCCGCGCACCGAGACGAAAGCGCCGATGCCCTCGTACGTCTGAGTATTCGACGTTTGACCGGCGATGCGCTCCTCGCGCGTCTGCCACTGCACCGTACCCGCCGGCAATTTGCCGGTCATTGCGCGGACGGCCTTGACGAATTCGTCGTCGGTCAAGCCGCTTTCGATCTTGGCGCGGGTCTCGTCGTGGGCGGCTTTCCAATCTACGCCGTTGAAATCTTTGTAGACGTATTGGTCGTCGATCGCGCTCCAGAGCGCATCGAGCACACGCAGTTGGCGTTCGGCCGAGCTGGTGGTAGGCACAGGAGTAGGCGTGGGAACAGCCTTTGGCCCGCAGGCGGTCAGCACGAAACTCAACACCGTTATTGAGCAAAGAAGAACACGTTTCATCGCCGCTTCCGGTCGCCGCTCATTATTCATCAAGCATTGTCCATTGTTCATTCGTCATTGGTCATTGGTAACCGTTCAGTCCGCCGCCAGACCTTTACCACGAAGGCACAAAGACACGAAGGACACAAAGAAAGCGTCGTGAAACTTGGTGTCTTTGTGTCTTGGTGGTTAGAAAGGGCCGCGTGACCTGAACGCTTACGGTCATTGCTGCCTAACCGGCATCCCACGGCGCGACACCGGCTTTGCCTCGCAGTGAGGCGCGGATGGTATCACCCAACTCAGGCAGTACGTCGGCCATCGCAGCCAGCAGGCCGAAGCAGCCCGCGATCATCATATCGCCATACGGCACGGCGAAGTAAGGGCGGTGGCGGCTGGCGCGCATCAGGTTGCGCCTCGGGCCGGTGACGGCCACGCCGAAATCGGGTTGATCGAGCGGGAGTGGATCGGTGTTGTAGATCAACGCGCCATGCCCCATATCGCCGAACACATCTTCGTGCTTGAGCGTGGAGTTGGCAAGGGCCGCGAGAAGGTTGTCGAGTTTGGTCAGGTCAATCTCGCCGGTGTGATGCTCGAAGAC
>JACQED010000388.1 GCA_016200785.1 Chloroflexota bacterium | reverse complement strand
CGCATCCAGTCTGCCGGCACGCCATCCGATTGCGCGACGATGTTGCCCTGGGCATCGGTGAGATGGAGGAATGCGTGATAGCTGACTGGCATCTCGACCATGGCTTGCCACACAAGTGTAACGGTGAACCGTTCGCCGGGGTGAAGGGTCTCGGCGGAGAGATCATAGCCGCGCAGGGCAATGGAGTCTCCGAGGTCGGCGGACACGGCGTGGGCGATCGGCGGGAGCGTGAAGGTGCGGGCCGGAGCCATGACGGTGAATCCTTCAGGATGCGGCTGATCGCCAATGTGGGGAATCAGCAGTGTGCGTTCGCCCACTTGCCGGCCGGCGGGGTCGAGGGCGGTCAAATACCATTGGTACGTATTCGAACTCAACGTCGCCGGCAGACGAAGGAGTATCTGGTCGGTCAACACGTCTCGAGGTTTCCAGCGGGATGTCGGGTAGCGCTCGATAATCGTGAACTCACGCGAGAAGGCTGCCCGGTCAGAATCTTGAGCAATTAGATCGAGTCGAGCGTGACGATCGGTTGCGATCGGTGCAGATGCTTGCCAGGTCAGCGTGATGAGCACTTGGTCGCCGGGTGCGGCGGTGACTCGGTCGAACTGATATAGAGGCAGCGCCAGCCCATCTCCGAACGACGCCTTTGCTGCCGTGCCTCCAATCGGGCGGTTGAAGGGAGATGTGATTTCCACAGTTCCAATCCGTGCAGTTCCGATCGCCTGCAGGTCGGACTGGCGATAGGCAACGACCTCCAGAACGTACAGGCCGGGCGGCGTCCCTGGCACTGGTCTGATGATATAAGGATCGAGAACGTATTGGCCTGTCGGCCAGTTGTCGGCTCCAGGGAAAAAGCGAAAATCGCGTGGGCGTTCGATGTCAGGTTTGCTCCACGTTAGGCCGCGCTCGTCGCTCAGCCGCACGCCGAAGCTGTAAGGCACGCCAATCTTGCGTCGCGCCGTCCAATAAAGGTCGAGGACAGTCGAGTCGCCTGCGCCGATCGCTGCCTTCGAAAGATCGTAACCGAGCAACGTCAATTCGTCGCCGAAGTCATCCGCCAGCACAGGCTTCTCACCTCTGAACTTGCTGCCTGGCAATCCGTGTTGGACGATGGGTAGGAGAGCGGTGTCTAGGAGGGCGAGTTTGACAATGAACAATGAGGCAATGAACAGTGGAGCGTGAAACGTAATGCGTCCCACAGGGACTAGCCTGCAGGCCGTTCGCGATGATGCGTGTCGGGTGACGGGTGGCGAGTGACGGGCGACGGGCGATGGGTGACGAATGGCGACTAACAACTGGCGACTGAAGACTAACAACTGAACACTGATGACTCCGATCAACACAACAAGCGCGATGAGACTGATCGCCTGTCCCGCGCGGCGGATGGGAGTGTCGGCGAAGCGCAGGCTGACGACGTGCTGACCGGAGGGGACTTTGAAGGAAATCAGTCCTTCGGGTTCGGTCGGGCGCAAGGTCAGCGGATCGCCGTCCAGTTCGCCCTCCCAGCCCGGAAAGAAGAAGGTGCGATAAACGACCGATGCGTCAGAAGGGACGTTGAGCAAATACGTCACCTGCCGGGGGTTTCGGGTTATAACGACGAAGATCGCGCCTTTGGGCAATGAGGCGGCGTCGAGTCGCTCCGGTTCGCGCTGTGCCAGTTGTTCGGCGCGCGAGGCCGCCGTGTCAGGCCATTCCTTTACCCATTGTGGCGTGTACTCGCCGGCCGTCGTTGTGCCGACGAGCGTCGGCGGAATCTCGGAGCGCGCGAGGTCGGCGAGGGTTGGCGCTTCGGGCAGAGGCTCGCGCGGAGGGTAGAGCCAGGGGAGTGCGGTGGCAATGAACAATGAGAGGATGAAGAATGACCCATAAGGCGCGAAGCGTGATACGTAAAACGTGACGGGTGACGGGTGACGAGTGACGACCGACGATTGCGCAGCAGCCCCGTGGGCCTGACGACTGACCACGCCGCCGGCCAAAACTGCCGCGGCCAGCGAGGCCGGGGCCAGGTAGCGCCACGGCCAGAGGGTTTGTTGCAGGAGGGGGGTGCGATCCCAGATGAACTTTGAAACGTCGAGAGTGAGAAAGGCGGAGACGAAGAGGACAAAGCCGAAGCAGAAGATGACACGGCGCGTTTCGGAAGAATAGGCTCTCCAACGAAGGATGGCGACGATGGCGAGGGCGCAGGCGACGAGCGGCAGAGGCCGCGCGACCGGCGGGTTGAGCAGATCGAGATCAATCGGCAATCGAGGCAACGCGAACAGCTCGCCGAGATGTTGGAAGTTCAAGTAGTAAGCGATCCCGGCCGAACTGAAGCCCTTGACGAATTGCACGTATCCGAGTTCCGCTTGGGCGGGAAGCCAGTGAAAAGCGGTCAGGGCGAGGCCGAGGAGCAATGCGACAATGACCAATAGGGCCCGGAGCGTGAAGCGTGACGGGTGACGGGTGACGGGTGACGACTGATCACTGGCGACTGATGACTGACGACTGAAGACTGAAGACTGAAGACTGAGCAAGCCGAACAGCACAACGAACGGCGCAACCTGCACGATCCCGCCTAGGTGAGCGAAAGTCATGCCGGCCATTGCCAGCGAGCCGAGCGGAAGGAAACGCCAATCGCCGCGCGCGAGGCGGCGAACGGCTAGGAGGAGCAGAGGTAGGAGGGCCAGAGCCAATCCCTCCGGCAGGCCGCCCCGCACGCCGAAGGTGTAGAGAAGGTAGGGGCTGTAGACGTAGGCTGTTGCCGCAATGACTCCTGCCTCTGGTTCGCCGCCAAAAAGATCGCGGGCGAGCAGATAGGTTGTCCAACCTGCGCCGAGAATCGCCAACGCGAATGCGGCGCGCATCGCCGAAAGCATGGGCAAGCCCAACAGGTGAAAGGCCTCGATGAGGTAGTGCGACAGATATGGAAAATAGTTGAACGTTGGATAGCCGTAACCGTGCACAAAGTCGGGCGCCCAGCGCGGAAAGAAAACGCCGGAGCGGATTAGTCGGTCGAGCTCCAACGCCCGGTAGAGATGCGTTGCTGCGTCGTTTGTTCGGGGAAACGGGCCGCCGAGGTAAGGTTGGATAGCTGGCAGACAAAGCACAGTGAGAAAGACGAAAGGCGCGAGGCGGCGCAACATCGTGTGGCATTATACCGCTTGACGCGGGGCCGTTGTTCGAGCGCGGATTGACCCCGATACGGCATTTGCGTTATTTTCGCAACAATGCTAGATTATAACTTTGTTGGGAACAAGTTAGAACACCTGAATGGAGGATGCCTATGGCCGAAAAGGTTCTGGTCATTGACGACGACGAGAGTATCGTGTGGCTTGTCAGCACATTGCTCAAACACGACGGGTTCGACGTGGTCGAAGCGTTGAGCGCCGAAGATGGACTGAAACTGGCTTATCAGAAGCGACCCGACCTCGTGCTGCTGGACGTGATGATGCCGGGCATGGACGGTTGGGAAGTGTGCCGCCGCCTGCGCGAATTGTCGGAAGTGCCCATCATTTTCCTCACTGCCAAGACGGGTATCACCGACGTGGTGCGCGGGTTGGAAATGGGCGCGGATGATTATCTGGTGAAGCCCTTTGACAATCGCGAATTGGTCGCTAGAGTGCGGGCGCACCTCCGCCGCACGCCGGCTCAGCAGAACGCCGACCAGCTCATTTTCGACAACGGCAACGTGACGATCAACTTCCTGAATCGTGATGTTCGTGTCCGGGGCAATCTTGTGGAGCTCACGCCAAAGGAATTCGAACTGTTGGCGGTGCTCGCCCGGAACGCGGGGCGCGTCCTGACTCGTTCGGAACTTGTCAACCAGGTCTGGGGGCCGAACTACAGCGGAGCAAACGAGAGCCTGAAATTATACATTCACTACTTGCGGAAGAAGATCGAGGCCAATGCGGCCCAGCCGGACTACATTTTGACGTCGCGCGGCGTGGGGTATCGGTTCGCGAACAAGTGAGTTGGCTTTTCACTCCTCCTTCTTGTCTGACAACTTCGGCGGAAAAAGCATTTCCCTTTTTCCGATGAAGATTGTCGACTCCAGGTCGTCCTTCTCATCAGGAGCGTAACGCGCCACGATCTGACGCACTTTGTCCAATTGCTCGTCTGAGGCCAGTCCTAACATTCTCGTCAAATCGCCGATGTCAACGCCTCGGCTGGCCTCGATTTTCATCATAATCAGGTATGGCAGGCCAATGACAGGATAGTCGGCCGGGTCGCGCTCCGGCTGGGCCAGCGCCTCGTTGATCCAGCGATAGTGGCCGATGACGACATCCACATCAGTGCCTGCCGGCGAGCGTACGAGATAGCCTGGTACGCCCAGTTCGGTGACGAATCTGTATCCTGCGGCTTTTAATCGCTCCCACACTTCGTCAGCGTCGTCAGGGTGTATCACGATGTCCAGGTCTTTCGTCATCCGTTCGGGCATATAGGCGCGAGTGGCGACACCGCCGACGATTGCCCACCGCAGATCATGTAAGACCGGACGCAGATCAGGCCAGACGTTCATAGCAGTCCTCCGACGCATGAATTCTTCGGAACTTCCTGTTCCCGGCTTTTGGCGGCGCAGGGCCATCTGGATCAGAAAGTGCCGCCTCTGCCGTGGCGTAAGATTCCCATCGGGCGCAACTGCGGCGATTGCAGGAGGAACTTCCATCATCCCTAATTCCTGACCCCTGATCCAATCACATCATCTCCGGCGCACTCACCCCCATCAACCCCAATGCCCGCGCCAGCCCGATCTTCGCCGCGCTCACCAGTTTGAGTCTCGCCTTCGTCGTCGCCGGATCGACCGGCTGATTCTCCGAGGGCAGAACCTGACAGTCACGATAGAAGCCGTGGAAGATAGTCGCCAACTCCTGCGCGTAATACGGCAGGTGGTGCGGCGCGAGGTCTTTGAGCGCCAACTCAATCACGTCGGGCAGTTCGAGAATCTTGCGGATGAGCGCCTGCTCGCCCGGATGCGTGAGGCGCGAGACATCTCCGCCATCGGCAGTGTGCCCGGCGGCCTGCGCCTTTCGGAGAATTCCGGCGATGCGTGTGTGGGCGTATTGCACGTAATACACCGGATTCTTCTCCGACTGCTCTTTGGCCAGGTCAAGATCGAATTCGAGATGACTTTCGGCCGAACGCATGAGCATAAAGAAGCGCACCACGTCCGCCCCCACTTCGTCAATCAACTCATCCAGAAGCGTGAAGCGGCCAGCCCGCGTGCTCATCTTCTCGCCCTTGAGCGTGACGAACTGATTCATCAGCATCTGGATGCCGGACGGATCGAGGCCGAGCGCCTGCACGCCGCGCAGGACGTCCGGGAATGCGTCTTTGTGGTCAGCGCCCAGAACGTCAACGACCAGCGCGAACCCCCGCCCGAGTTTGTTCCGGTGATAGGCGATATCTGGCAGGCGATACGTCGGCTCGCCGGTGGATTTGACGATCACCCGGTCTTCCGTGCCGCCGAACGCCGTCGCCTTGAACCATACGGCCCCCTCGGAGTCGTAGGCGTGGCCTCTCTCACGCAGCTCGCGCACCACGTCCCATACCGATCCGTCGTCATACAGCGAGTTCTCGTTGAAGAAAACGTCCATGTAGATACGAAGGCGCGACAGCGTGCCCTTGATGCTGTCGAACATTGCGCTCTCGGCGATCTCTTTGAACGCCGTCCACTCCGCCGCCGCCAGCGAGTCGCCGCGCTCCGACGCGAGGCGCCGTCCGAGGTCGGTCAGATATTCGCCTTGATAGTAACTTTCGGGAAACTCGACTTCTTGGCCCAACGCTTGCGCATAACGCAGGCGAAGCGATTCGGCCAGGTCGCGCATCTGCTTGCCGGCGTTGTTGAAATAGTATTCGCGCGTCACGTCGTAACCGGCTGCGGCGAGCAGGTTGGCAACCGTGTCGCCGATCACCCCTCCGCGCCCGCGCCCAACCGACAGCGGCCCGGTCGGGTTGGCGCTGACGAACTCGACCATGGCCTTCGCGCCGCCGCCGAGATCAAAATCGGCGAAGCCTGGCCCGGCTGCGAGGATCGCTTCGACCTGCGCCGCGACCCACGCCGGGTTGAGCGTCAAATTGATAAAGCCAGGAGCGGAGGTCGTCGCCTGCGCGATCAGCTCCGAAGGCGGCAAATGCTTCAGCAGGCGCGAGGCAACTTCGAGCGGCGGCAGCCTGGCCGAGCGCGCCAGCCCCAGCGCCAGCGGTGTTGAGTAGTTGCCCCACTCCGGCTTCTTGGGCCGGTCGAGCGCGATTGCGGCGGGCGAGTCAAGCGCAGGCAGATCGCCGGCGGCTTGCGTGTTGTTGAGCGAATCGATCAGGAGAGAGACAAGGCGATGGTGAAGAGGTTGCACGAACTATCTCCGAAATGATTTTAGCACACTTACAGATGATCCAACGCAAAGACGCAAAGAAAAAAACCTAGCGCCCTGGCGTCTTTGCGTCCTTGCGTTAAAAGCCGCCTATACCGCCGCTGCCTTAACCGCATTCGCCAGCCGCCCGATCCCCTCAATCTCGATCTCTATGCGGTCGCCGTCCCGCAAAGGGCCGACTCCGCCCGGCGTGCCGGTGAGGATCACGTCGCCCGGCTCCAGCGTCATGACGGACGAAATGAATGCAACCAACTGCGGGATCGAAAAGCTCATCTCCCGAGTTGAAGTCATCTGGCGCACCTGCCCGCTGACCGAGCAGAAGATGACGAGGTCCGCCGGGTCAAGTCCGGTGACAATCCACGGACCGAGCGGGCAAAACGTGTCGAAGGCCTTGGCGCGCGTCAATTGCCGGTCGGCCGTCTCAAGGTCGCGCGCCGTCACGTCGTTGGCGCAGGTGAAGCCGAGGACGTAGTTCAGCGAATCTTCAGGCGTCACCCAGCGCGCGCGCTGCCCGATCACGACCGCCAGTTCCGCTTCGTGCTCCACTTGCTGTGACTGCGGCGGCAGGACGATCGACTGTTCGGGGCCGATGATCGCGCTGGGAGGCTTGAGAAATATCTGGGGCACCGCCGGCGCTTCGAGGCCGGCTTCTTTGGCGCGGCCCGGAAAGTTATTGCTGACGGCGATGATCTTCGTCGGCTGGCAGGGCGCGAGCAGAGCCACTTCCGAAAGTTCGGCCACGCTCCCGCCTCGGGTGTGCTTGCCGAAAGGGTCACCGGTGACCGCGCCCACTTTTTGCCCCTCGATCCATCCCCATCGTTCTTCGCCGTCTTTCAGATAGCGCGCATAGATCATGACATTCTCCTGACTGGAATTATATCCCATTTGACGACTTACCCCCGCTGGCCTATACTCTACTGCATGAGCGCCGAAATTCGAGAGACACTGCGATTCCTACAGCAAGAAAACGCCCGCCTGAAGGAAGAGAACCGCGCCCTGCGCGAGGAAGCCCGGACGCTGAAGGGCGTGGTGGATGCCCTGCGCAGTCTTCAAATGCTCTCCGAACACATCTCCGCAACTTCGGATATCGTCGCGCTGTTGGGCAAGATTCTGTCTTCGGCATTGGCGGTGATCGACGCGGCCGACGGCTCGCTGTTATTGATAGACGACGACACAGGCGAGTTGGTCTTCGCCGTCGTTCACGGGTCTGCCCGCGACCGGCTTACCGGCTACCGCATTCCGACGGGCACGGGCATCGCCGGCTGGGCGGTGGAACACCGCGCACCAGTGATCGTCCCCGACGTGCGCCAGGACTCGCGTTTCTCGCCGCGCGTGGATGAAACCTTCGGCTTCAAGACTCGTTCCCTGTTGTGCGTGCCGATTCTCACCTCGGCCAAAGTCCTGGGTGTCTTCACAGCCGTCAACAAATTTGACGGCCACGAATTCACTGAAGCCGATCTAGCCCTTCTGGGCATCGTCGCCCAACTTGCGGCCACGGCGATGGAGCGGGCGGATCAGGCGGCTTGAACGAGGGCAAACGCGTGATCATCGGCAGATGAGACATGATAGCGTACGAGGTGAAATTATGACGCTGGAAGAGATCGTTAGCGACATTTGGGCAATGGAAGAAAATTTGTCGCGCTACGAGCGAAAGTACGGTTTGCGGTCGACCCAATTCTTCGAGTTGTACCGTGCCGGCCGGTTACGCGATGAAGAGCCGGCTGAGGTGCACGATTATGGTGATTGGGCCGCGTGTTATGATATCAAACTCGACCGCGAACGCCGCTACGACGAAATGATACGGCAACGCCTGGCCGAAATCGGTGGGGCCTCTGTCTCACTGCGCGACATTCTTCCGGGGCGGCGGGCTGTGCCGACTTTAGCCTGACGCATGCTGGCCTCCATCGAGTCGTACAGCCGATTCGTGTATGCGCGCCTTGACAACGCGGCGAGTATTCGCCGGCATACAGTCAGGCTTTACACGGACAGCGCGGCTACTGGAGTGCTTGAAGGCCGTGTGGAGTTCGAAGGGGACTTGGCGCTCTCTGTTTTTGAACGGCTGGACTTCGGGCGGAGTCGAATCCTGTTCTATTCCTATGAGATCTATCGTGGCGACGAACTGTTGACTTGGTACGATCCACAACCGCATCCTGATGACCCTTCGCTGGCAAGTACGCATCCTCATCACAAACACGTTCCCCCAGACATTAAGCATCACCGTATCCCGGCTCCAGGTATTTCGTTTTCCGAACCCAACCTGCCAGTGTTGATTAGCGAAGTCGAGGCGCTGTCCGTCTCTCAGTAATACCCTCTGTGCAATAGATCGTGACACTCGAAATCCTGGGCTGAAACTCCCACCGTTGCTTCCTAGTACAGCCCGGCAGAAAAGCGGCACGGGTTTTATGCTGTCAGCGGACGGCCTGCGTAAGTCCATTTGAACGGCTTGGCCATCGT
>JACQED010000318.1 GCA_016200785.1 Chloroflexota bacterium | reverse complement strand
CTGATCGCCCTGCTCAAATCCATGCGCCCGCGCCAGTGGACGAAAAACGCATTCGTCTTCGCCGCGCTGATCTTTGATCAAAAGCTGTTCGTCGTTCACTACTTTCTGGCGACGCTGGCGGCCTTCGTGATCTTCTGTTTCCTCTCCAGTGCCGTCTACATCATCAACGACCTGGCCGACGTCGAGAAAGACCGCCAGCATCCAGCAAAGAAAAACCGCCCCATCGCCTCGGGCCAGTTGTCGGTGCGCGCGGCGATGGTCGCCGGGGCGGTCATTCCGCTGGTCTGCCTGCCGCTGGCCTTTGCCCTCAACACGCTGTTCGGTTTGGTGGCGCTGGGCTACTTCGCCGAGAATCTGCTTTACTCGTTCCGCTTGAAACGAGTCGTCATCGTCGACGTAATGATGATCGCGCTGGGCTTCGTCCTGCGCGTGGCCGGCGGTGTCGTGCTCGTGGACGTCCAACGCTTCTCGCCGTGGCTCTACGTTTGCATGACCCTCCTCGCGCTGTTCCTCGGTCTGGGCAAACGCCGCCAGGAAATCGTTTTGATGGGTGGGCAGGGCAGCTCCACCCGCACCGGACTGGGTGAGTACAGCATCACGCTCCTCGACAATATGATCGGCATCGTGACCGCGACGACCGTGATGGCGTACTCGCTCTACACCTTCAGCGCACGCGGCCTGCCGATCAACGACACCATGATGCTCACCATCCCCTTCGTCCTCTACGGCATATTCCGCTACCTGTATTTGATTCACGTGCGCGGCGACGGCGGCGCGCCCGACGAACTGCTCCTGCGCGATCGTCCCCTCCAAGTCGCCGTGGCTCTGTGGGGCCTGACGGCCATCGTGATCATGTACGGCTTCAACTTTCCTCTTCGACCGTGAAGACCGCCAGCGCCTCGGCACCGGGAAAGATCATCCTGTTCGGCGAGCACGCCGTCGTGTACGGGCGTCCGGCCATTGCCGTGCCCCTCGCCGCGGTGCGCGCCACGGCAACGGTGACGCCGGAGACCGGCGCGACTCTGACCGCGATCACGATCGAGGCGCGCGACCTCGGTCTACGCTTCGTCCTCGACGACGCGCCCGCCGACGATCCCCTCGCCGCCATCGCCCGGGCGACGCTGGCGGCCCTCGGTCGGCCCGACCTCACGGGCCTGTCCATCGTCGTCACTTCGACCATCCCCGCGGCCAGCGGCCTCGGCTCCAGCGCGGCGGTCAACACGGCCATCGTCCGCGCGTTGGCCGCGAGCCTCGACCGCCGTATCACACCCTCCGAAATCTCGGCGCTGGTCTACGAAACCGAGAAGATGCACCACGGCACGCCCTCCGGCATCGACAACACCGTCGTCGCGAACGAACGTCCCGTTTATTTCGTCAAAGGCCAGCCGATTGAGACGTTCGAAGTTGGCCGGCCATTTCACCTGGTCGTCGGTGACACCGGCGTGCCGGGCTCGACAAAAGTGGCCGTGAGCGGCGTGCGGGAGCGTCATGCCGTTAACCCACAAACGTACGACAGTATTTTCGACGACATCGGGGGCATCGTCGCCCGCGCCCGCGTCGCAATCGAGTCCGGCGACGTCTCCGCCCTCGGCCCGCTGATGAATCAGAACCACGCCCTGCTTCAACAGATCGACGTCTCCTCGCCCGAACTCGACCGGCTGGTGGAGGCCGCCAGATCAGCCGGGGCGTTCGGCGCGAAGATGTCGGGCGGCGGAATGGGTGGGAATATGATTGCGGTTGTCTCGCCGGAGGCGGAGGAAGCCGTGAGGCGGGCGATGCAGGCGGCGAGGGCGAGGCGGGTGTGGTCGACAATTGTGGAGTATACTAACGGCGCCATGAGCGACGAATTCAAAGACGCGCCTGAGTATATGGACTATGCGCGCCGGGCGCTGCGGACGGCAAGGTTAGCCTTTGACGACGGCGACTGGGTGGCCGCAATCAACCGGGCTTACTACGCCATCTTCTATGCAGCGAATGCCGCACTGGAACTGGAGGGGCTTGAGCGGAGCAAGCATTCACATGTGCTCTCGTTGTTGCGGCAGAGGTACGTCAAAACGGGTATGGTCGAGGTCGAGTATAGCGACATTTACGGGCAGGCCTTCGCTGCCCGGAACGAAAGCGACTACGAGCGAACCAAGTTCCCCGAAACGCAGGAGGCAGAAAAAGCAATTGACGGCGCGGGCCGATTCGTGCAACGAATAGATAAACTTCTGAGCGAAATCAATGAAAAAAGAATGGCCGAACACGGCGACTCCTCGGCAGCAGACATCAGCGAATGAACTTCTGCGCCGGCTGCATTTGAAATACCCCAGACGCATCGTCTCGACGGTTCTGTTCGGCTCTGTCGCACGTGGGGAGGCCAAGGCCGACTCAGACATCGACGTGCTGATTGTGACTGATCAACTCGACACCGACTTCAAATGGGAGATTTGGGGCATCGCCGCGGGCGTCTCGCTCGACTACGACGTGATCATCGATCCGCACGTCTACTCGCGCAGGCATTGGGAAGACTTGCGAGAAAAACGGCGAACACTCTGGCGAAATGTGGCACGAGATGGCGTAGAGCTGAAGGTAGAACCTGTGGCGGCTTAACTTGAAGGACAGTTAACTGACCCCACCCTCTGCCCAAGCGACCGTAGGCCCCGCTCGCGGGGCACCCCCGACGCGGAACGTCGAGCGGCCCTCTCCCCCCCTTCCCGAAGCGGGAAGGGGGTCGGGGACCAGGTCCAGAAATGATTTGTTACCTCAAACTCGGCGGCTCCCTCATCACCGACAAATCCTCTCCCCAGACTCCGCGCCTCGCCGTCCTCGCGCGCCTCGCCGCCGAGATCGCACAAGCCTCCAAGTCGCGCCCCGATCTCCGGCTCGTCCTCGGTCATGGCTCCGGCTCGTTCGGCCATATTGAGGCGACAAAATACGGGACGCGAGCCGGGGTGCGGACGCCCGCCGAATGGCGCGGCTACGCCGAAGTCGGCGCTGTCGCCGCCCGGCTGAATCGGATCGTCACGGACGCGCTCCTGCAGGCTGGCGTGCCGGTCGTCACCTTCCAGCCGTCAGCATCCATTCTTTGCAATGACGGCAAGATCGTCGAGATGGTCGTCGAACCGATCCTTCGGGCGGTCGAGGCGAGCATTGTTCATCTCGTTTACGGCGACGTTGCCTTCGACCGAGTGCGCGGCGGGACGATCATCTCGACCGAAGATATCTTTCGCTTCCTCGCCCGGGCTTTGCGCCCGGCGCGCATTCTGCTGGCGGGAATCGAGGACGGTGTTTATTCAGACTGGCCCGCCGGTCACACCGTCATTCCGGCGATCACCTCCGAGAACGCCGCGCGATACTTTCAGGGCATCGGAGAGTCGCACGCTCCGGACGTCACCGGCGGCATGGCGGCCAAAGTCTCTGAGATGCTCGGCATCGCCGCCGAATTCCCCGGCCTCGAAACCCTCGTCTTCTCCGGCGAAGTTCCCGGCAACATCTTCTCCGCTCTGACTCGACCACTCTCATCTTTCGGGACTATAATCACCAGTCACCAATCGCCAGTCTAATATCTGGGCCTTCTGGCTCTCGCGCGAAAGCCAACCCAATTAGTGAAATTCGTGCAATTCTTGGCGAAATTCTGTTTAGTGCCGAATGAACCTCTCCGGCCTCCTGCCCCTCCTCCGCGATCTGCCTGAGTACTCCGACTTCCTCGAGATGCTCAGCCTTCAGCCGCGCCCGGCGATGGCCCTGCGTCTCCCGCGTGCCGCCCGCCCTGCCTTCGTCGCCTCACTGATCGAACAAGCGGCCAATCGCCCGATCCTTTTCATCGCCGCGCGACACGATCACGCCCTCACGCTGTTGGACGAGCTCACCGCGTGGTCACCCACAGGCGACGGGCGACCACAAGGATCGCCCCTATTGTTCGCTGAACCGAATCCTCTATTCTACGAACCCGCCGCGTGGGGCCTGCGCACCAT
>JACQED010000324.1 GCA_016200785.1 Chloroflexota bacterium | reverse complement strand
CGGTTGGTGTTGCAGTAGAAGCGGATGTCCATCATGGCACAGCCGCCGTAGTCGGCGAAATGGACGTAGTCTTGCACCCGCCCCCAAGCCACGCCGGCCATCGCCGCGCCGTCGGGCGGGCCGGCGTAGCCGCCGATCATCGGCGACGCGCCCGACATGATGGTGGCGCCCATGTTGAGCGCGTGAGCCACTTTATGGAACGCGTCGTAAGTCGTCTTCATCTCAGCCGGGCCCAGGATCATGCAAACGTTTTGATCGACCGGAAAGCCGTGCGGAATGCCGTAACCGCCCAGTTGGCCGAAGGCAGTGGGGCTAGTGATGGGCGCGGTGGCCGGCATGCCGGGCCGCCCGGCCCGCCACAACGCTTCCTGGTGATACTCGTATTGGAGCCGGCCGCCGACCGTTTCGTAAGGCGTGCCGCCCTTCAACGGACTGCCGAAGACTGTATTCAGTGAGCCGCCCTGCAAGATATCCACGTCGTGCTGCATGGCGATGCCGGTGTTCAGTGGAACCCAGATGTCCTCGGTGACGACGATGCCCAGCGGCGCGGTGAAGAGGGGCCGCACGCCGTCTTCGGGCCGCCGCGGAAGCATCACCACCTGGTCTTTGCCCTTGCCCAGGATCAATTTCTTCGGGGCGCGGCTGAAGCCGTAATGCAGATCTTCTTCGGTGATTTTGATGATGCGCTCGGAATCCTGGCAGAAGATGCCGAGTTCGTGCGCCGTCTCGTAGCCGGCCTTGAAGTATCGGTCAGCCAACTCGTCGTCGCAGTTGATCGGATTTTCCTTGTCGACTCTTTTGGCTAGTTCATACTTTGCCAGTTTACCCTTCACCGCCGTCGGCACTCTCTGCGCGTCCCACTCTTTCACGGCGCAGATTTCGCCGCGATGGGCCTTGTCGAGCAATTTGACGAACAATTCGATTGACATTGTGATGGGTCTCCGGCCTTACCAGATGACGAGCGGTTCGTCGAAGGGTGGGCGCTTGGGGTTGAAGGCCAACTGCTTACAGACTTCCACGACGTTGTTGGCCTGCTTGCCGCCGCCGTCGGCGCCGATCTTGCGAATCCAGTCGGGCGTGACCGGGCCACCGCCGACGATGACGTAGTATTTGTCGCGCAGGCCAGCGTCCTTGAGATAATTGATCACGTCCTGCTGGTAATAGAGCGAGGTGGACATCAGCGCCGAGAGGCCGATAATCTTCGCGCCGATCTCTTCGGCGGTGGCAACGAACCGCTTGGGCGCGACATTCACGCCGAGGTCGGTTACCTCGAAGCCTGTCGCGGCCAGCATCGCCGCGCACAGGTTCTTGCCGATGTCGTGGATGTCGCCGAAGACCGTGCCCATCACGATCTTGCCGGGTCGCTCATAATTGTCCTTAATCGGAATAGCCGGCACGAGGATCGCCATGGCCGCTTTCGCGGCGTCGCCGCCCATGATCAATTCGGGCAGGAATATCTCGAAATCCTGAAACAGAGCACCCAACTTGTCGGTGCCGCCCACGACGCCCTTGTTGATCACATCGAGAGCGTTAAACCCGGCTTCGAGTGCCTGTTGCGCCACCCTCGCTGCCTCGGCGATCTCGCCGTTGACGACGGCATCGGTCATGCGTTGGTAGTAACTGTTGTCACTCACGGGTCGTTTGTCCCTCCAGTGCCTTTGAGTTAAGACGAAATGAGGCCACCCTGAGTGGGCAGCCTCACATCAATTCAATCGGAGTATTGCACAAGGAATATGGCTGGCTAGCCATCGTTGTTGGCAATTGATTATTGGGTGGGTCGTATTACTACTACCCAAACATCCGAATAAGCAATACTGCGATAATAAATATTTCGGTTGCTGAAGTTTCGATATAGAAGCATTATATGCTTGATCTGCGTTTTGTCAATAGGTTGCGGCAGGTCACAATGCCCCAGTGTCAGACGGCGAACATGAATTCTAAATTGATGACGGCCAGTTCGCAGTCTGGTCGCCTCGCTTGAAATCTCCTACCTCACAGGGGCGCTTCGCAGTCTCCAATTCGGTGCGTTCTATGCCGAGATGCTCCGGCTGAAGATCAAGATTATTGAGACTCTGCCCGGCAGGTGAATGTATCCCCCTGCCCTCGCCCGTCCATTCCCCCAGCAAAAAGCCCAACCTCCTGAGGGGGCTGTCGCCGTCCGGCGTTGAAGGCGTCGGTTTCATGAGTTATACTGCGCCACCTATTCGGGAGTCGGCGCAATGATCGTCAGACTGGCAGGAATGCACACGGACGCCTGAGCCGCATCATGGAGGTTGAATGAAACTAAAAGAATGGGGCGCCTTCACGCTGTTGGGATTGGTGTGGGGATCGTCGTTCCTGTGGATCAAGATCGGCGTGGCCGAGATCGGGCCGTTTGCCCTTGGGGCCTTCCGACTGCTCTTCGGCGCGATCGGACTATTGATCGTCACGCGCTGGCAGAAGCAGTCGTTCCCCCACGACCGCAGAACTTTGCTGGCCTTCCTCTTCATGGGCATATTTCAAACGGCTCTGCCCTTCGTGCTGATCCCGTGGGGCGAGACCAAGATCGACTCGGGGCTGGCTTCCATCCTCAATGGCACGATGCCGCTGTTCACCATCGTCATCGCCCACTTCTGGCTGCACGACGAAAAGATCAGTCCGGCGCGCATCGTCGGCCTGATCGTCGGCTTCCTCGGCGTGGTGGCGCTGGTCAGCCGAGACTTGGGACCGGCGGGCAGGCTTAGCGGCAACCTCTGGGGACAAATCGCCGTCCTCGCCGCCTCCATAAGTTACGCGACTGCCGGCACTTTTTCACGCAGACACCTGCGCGGCCAGCCGCCGTTGTTGCAGGCGACGATGGTGGTCGTCATCGCCGATGCGCTGGTCTGGCTGGCGACGCCGGTATTCGAGCCTTCGATACACGTTCCGCGACTGCCGATCACGTGGTTTGCGCTGGCGTGGCTCGGGCTGTTGGGATCGTGCCTGGCCTACCTTTTGTACTTCTATCTAATCAATGCTTGGGGCGCTACGCGCGCCTCGGTGGTGACCTACGTGTTCCCAATAGTAGGGCTGATCCTCGGCGTCCTCTTTCTGGGCGAGGCAGTTGACTGGCGTCTCATCGTCGGTTCTCTGCTTGTCGTGGGAGGTATTGCCATCGTCAATCTCAAGCCCCGGACGCAACCCGCGCCAGCGACCACAGCTGCCGACTGACAGCTCATGGTGGCTGCACGAGCATCAACTCAAGATTCTGCGCCATGAGCAGATCTCAATTGGTCCCTGCGCCTCACCATCACGATTCCCTACCGATCAAATCACGCGCAATCACGATGCGCTGGATGTGCGAGGTGCCTTCGTAAATTTGCAGGCCTTTGATGTCGCGGTAATATCGCTCCACCGGATATTCATTCGAGTAACCGCGTCCGCCGTGCAGAAGCACGGCTTCCGACGCGGCGCGGGCGGCGGCCTCGGTGGCGAACAACTTGGCGATCGATGTTTCGCGCGTCACCTTTTGCCCCCGATCTTTCATCCACGCGGCGCGATACACGAGCAGGCGGGCCGCATCAACGTCGGCGGCCATATCGGCGATAACCGACTGGATCATCTCAAAGTCGCCGATGCGTTGGCCGAACTGCCGGCGCGTCCGGGCGAATTCGATACATGCATCGAGGCAGGCCTGCGCCACCCCCACCGCCCCGGCGGCCACGCCCAGTCTGCCGTAGTCCAGCGCCGACATCGCCACTTTGAACCCGCCGCCTGCCTCGCCCAACAGCGCCGAGCGCGGCACGCGGCAGTTCTCGAATCGAATATGGGCGTGATCCGACGCTCGATGGCCCAACTCCTTGCCGGGCATCTTCTCGCGTTGGAAGCCGGGCGTGTCAGTCTCGACCAGAAAGGCGCAGATGCCCTTGTGCCGCGCCGACCGGTCGCGCGAGGCGAAGACGACGGCGAGGTCGGCGAACCCGCCATTGGTGATCCAGATTTTTTCGCCGCTCAAAACGAAACCGTCGCCGTCTTCGATCGCCGTGCTTTCCATGCTGGCCGCGTCGGAGCCGGCGTTCGGCTCGGTCAGGCAGTAACAGCCGATCCATCCGCCGCGTGCCAGTTTGGGGAGATACTGCCGCTTCTGCTCTTCCGTGCCCCACGTCAAGATGCACTGCGAGACGAGGCTAGTGTGAACAGTCATGAAGCCGCGCACCGACGAATCGGCGCGGCCCAGTTCCTCGTAGCACAGCGCGAGCGACACCGCATCCCACTGGCCGCCGCCGTAGGTTTTGGGCAATGAGCCGCCCAGCAGGCCGAGGTCGCCCATCTCGCGCGCCAGCGAGACCGGCATTTCCCCGCGCTCGTCCATCTCTCTCGCCATTGGCGCGACGCGCTTCTGAGCAAAGTCGCGAGCCATCTTTTGTATTTCAAGTTGCGATGGTGTCAGTGACAAATCCATATCAATCCCCAATCCCGATCCTTAGTCCCCAATGACTGCAATCGCCTCAATCTCCACCATCGCCCGATCATCGAACAGACTCTTCACTTCGACAAGAGTCATCGCCGGGTAATGACGATCGAAGACTGCTCGGTAGGCCTGTCCGATGGGCTTGAGGCTGGCTTTGTATAGTGTCTTGTTCGTGACGAAGATGTTGAGTTTCACTACGTCTGTGGTAGCGCCGCCGGCTTCGACGACGACCGATTTCAGATTTGCGAGCGCCTGCGCGAACTGAGCGACGAGGTCGCCGGGCGCGGCGATCTTGCCCGTCGCGTCCATGCCAGTTTGCCCGGCGAGGAACAGGACACGGCCTCCTTGCGCGAGAATGCCGTGAGAGTAGCCTGACGGCCTGGCAAGAGAGATGGGGTTCAGGATTGTTTTGGTCATCACTGATCCATCATCCAAATGGATTCCACGTCGTCACGTGCTGAGGCTCGATCTTGTAGAGGCAGCGCACTTCACCGGGGAAGCGCATGGAGAGAGGGTACCTGTCTTTGTCGAGGTAGCGCCGGGCCAGTTTGTCGAGGTGTTCGTCCGCGCCCTCTTCGGTGATTTCCACGACCGGGCCGCGAACGAGGATATAGCGGTCAGAGTCATCGGGGTCGGTAATTTCGACGGCGACGTGCCGCCGCTGTTCCATGTTTTCGTCTTTCAACCGCCCGCGCGCCGAGTTGATCAGAATGTGCTTGCCGTCGTAATCCACATAAACCGAGGTGACGTGCGGCGTGCCGTCGGGCATCAGCGTGGCGAGGTGGCCGAAGGCCTTCTTCTGGAACAGGTCGAGATACTCGACGGGGATCGGCCCAGATCGCGGTTGGACCTTGCGCCAGGCGTCGTAACGGGCGGCGAACTCGGGGTCGGCCCGCTGGATGCGCTTGAAGCCCACGCGCTTGCTTCGCGTCATCAACTTGTATGTGAACGGCACCGGGTCGAGATGCAAGTTCTCCTTGACATCTTCGAGCCACGAGAGACTGCGAACCGCCGCCGCCTGAAAGCGATCGACCACCGGCTTGCGCACCCGCTGGAATTCGGACAGCGCATCGCCCACCTCCCCACAGCGCGCGAAGCACTCGGCCAGCGCGATCGAGTCTTCCATTGCCAACTTCGTGCCGGAGCCGATAGAGAAGTGGGCGGTGTGCAAGGCATCGCCCAAAAGCACGACGTTCCGGTGGCGCCAGCGGCGAGTCTTGATCAGCGGGAAGTTGAGCCAGCGAACGAAGTTGTTGGAGAGGAGCGGCTGGCCGCCGAGATCGTCTTTGAATACGTCGGCCAGATAACGGCACGTCTCGTCATCGGGCATCTTTTCGAAGCCGGCTTTCAGCCACGTTTCCGGCGGGCATTCGACGATGAAGGTGCTGTGGGTCGGGCTGAACCTATACGAGTGAGAGATGAACAACCCGGCGTCGGCCTGCTTGAAGATCATCGTCAGGCCGTCGAAGGACTGTTCAGCGCCAAGCCAGATGAATTTGTTCTGACGGACTTCGACGGACGGCAGGAAAAATGCTTCGTATGTTTTGCGCACGAGGCTGTTGGCCCCGTCTGCCCCCACGAGCAGATCGCAGTCAAGAAAATCGGCGACGTCCGTTACGTTCGTGTGAAAGCGGAGAGTGACGCCGAGTTCTTGGCAGCGTCGGTGAAGTATCTGCAACCAGCGGATGCGGGCGATGCCGGCGATGGGGTTGCCGGCGATGCGGATCGTTTCGCCTTTGTGCCTGACCACGACGAAGTTCCGCATCTCGCAGTTCTTGACGAATTCTTCGTATGTCTCGCGGTCGTGCTGCCCGAAGTTGTCCAGCGTCGTCTCGGAAAAAACGACGCCCCAGCCGAACGTGTCATTCGGCCCGTCCCGTTCCACGACGGTGATGGCGTGGGACGGATCGAGTTTCTTCATGAGGATGGCGAAGTACAGTCCGGCCGGGCCGCCGCCGATAATATTGATCTTCATGATCCCGGCACATTATACCAAGTAAAGGAAATCGAGCAGTAACGGCGACCCGGCCCGGCTGTCGCGAGGTCGGCGCCGCACTGCCCGACTCTCCTTTGGAACAACTCCGTCCGCGCCCTCACGCGAACGACGTCCGTTTCACGGAACCCAGTTCGACAGCACCGTAAGAGTCTTGTCCGGCTCGGCCGGGTCGTTCGTCGGCAGGTGGACGCGGAAATCGTGCGGGCCGCCCATGTCGCCGTGCATCATGAATTGCATTGAGAGGGTGGTGCGCTCGCCGGGCTCGAGGGCCATCGAACCGATGGCCGGCGTCGGCGGTCAACAGCCCTCCACGACTTCGACGTACGGCACGGCGTCGAACATCAGCGGCCGGTCGCCGGCGTTGGTGATTTCAAACGACACCCTGACCGTCTGCCCCAGGGGCACGTTGCCCAGATCGACCTTCTCCTGATTCACTTTCAGCTTCGGCGCGCCACTCACTTCGATCGCGGCTTTCGGGGCTGCACTGCCGCGCCACGCCACCAACACGGCAATGCCGACGAGCAACACGCCGCCCAGCGCGAGCAGGAGAGGCCAAGGAGCGCCGCCGCTGCGCTTTGGCATATTGCGATTCGATCTTTTGCTCATCCAGGTGCCTCCTTCAGTCCATCACAAACGTCCACAAGTAACTCAATACCGCCCACGTCTGGGACTCGGTCAAGATCGGCCCCCAGTACGGCATGCCGGTGCCCATGCCGCCGCGAATGATCTTGCCCTGCAGGAGCGCGGGACTCGCGCCGAGCATCTTCGCCGGGTCGGTGAAGTCGGCGGGCTTGGTCGCGCCGTGGCCGAACTCGGCTGTAAGCTGACTCGCGAGTGACGCGGCCATCACGCCGTTGCCCGCGCCGGTCTCGCCGTGACAGGCCGCGCAGTTCGCGGCGTAGATACGCTTCCCCTCCACCAATGACTCCGGCGTTGAGTTCGATCTCCATACGAAGGCGACCACATCCCAGACTTCGGCATCGGCGAGTTCACGTGAGGCCGGTGAGGCGCGGAGTGCGCGCCAGACTTCCGCCGGGCTATGAGCGCGAAAGTATTCGCCAGTCGAAAACTCAACCGGGATCGTCGCGCCAGGCTCAGCCCCTCGGTCCGCCGAGGGCCGTCGCTCCGGTATGACGTCCGCCGGGTGCGGCGCGTCGAGGTCGAGACCCAACGTCACGTACAGTGGCGGCGATTCGATGGCGGGGCTAGTCGTCGGGCCTGCCACTTCAATCGTCCCACGCATCCGCCAGTGGTTCACGCCGCACCAGCGCGTGCAGTAGAAGACGTATTTACCGGGGCGGTTGAAGGTTATCGTCGTCTCCGTCACTTCGCCCGGCGCCACGTCCACGGCGGGCCAATCACTTTGTCCAACGGCGAAGCCGTGCATCACATCGTCCGAAGTCAGGCGAAGACGAAGCGGTTCGCCGACGGTCGCCGTGAGATCGGCGGGTGCCCAGCCTCCGGCCTCCGCCAGCGCGCCGTGAATCTCGATGACGCTATCGCGCCCCGCCCCCCATCCCGCCCAACGCGCGATCAGCGCGGCCACCGGCAAGCCGAGGGCGAGAACAATAGCAGTAAGACGCGCGGCGCGTTCCGCGCCTTTCGCAGTCATCCCACCAAGAGTCCGAGTAGGACGAGCGTGACGATCAGGCAAAAGACGATTACCGGAAGAGATCGCATTTTGGAAGTCTCCTCGGCGATTCTCTGCGCCGTCGCGCCGGCCCAGATCAAACCGCCGACGAGCACGATCGTCTGCAAGATCGGAACGAACTGCGTAAGATACGGCGTCCAATTGACGCGGGCCGTCCCGAAAAGATTCCAGCCCCATCCCATCGGGTCGGACAACGCCGCCGACAAGTACGAAAGATTGGCGAAGACGAACGACAGGCTGAACGCGATCCACGCCGCGAGGCCGAGGGGGACGAGGGCGTAGGACAACGCGATGAATGCTTGCCTCTTTCCCTCGGGTCTTCGTGTCTTTGTGGTGGAATTCTCCGCGAGGTTCTGCGAGAGCCTCCTCCCGACGACGACCGCTGTGAAGAACAATCCCGGCAGCACAACGAAGATAAAAACAAGGAACGCCGCTGCGTAGATCACCCACGCCGCCGACCCAACGGTGTAGGCCGCCGACTTGAGCGCACCCCACGGCCCAAGCATCACCGCCGAATATGCCATTGCGCTCCCCAGCATGATGAAGGCTTTGAAGGCCTCATCGAGTCTGCGTCCAGCGGGGTTTGAGAGATCAGCGCCAAAGTCCCGCAGGTTGATGGCGATGTTGTCATGCGGACAGGTGCGCAGGCATTCGACGCACAGGCCGCAGAAGGTGTTCTTCACAAGGCCGCCGGGAAATACCTGCCACGGGCAACCGTAGCCGTCGGCGTTGCCGGTGTAGCAAGTTTTCTGAGTGTGGCACGCGCAGACGGCAGGGTCTTTCACGCGGAGTTCGATCGGGGCCAGTTGCGAATACAGACCAATGAAGCCGCCGACGGGGCACAGGTAACGGCAGAAGGCGCGGCGCTCGAAGATCAGACTCATCACGACGGCAAGGACAAGAAGTGCGGCGAGGACAACTGCCGTCACGCTTGGCGTGGTCAGCACAACGACACTTAGCAGCGCGATAACTGCGAAGGCGCCGTTCTGAAGCCAGATATTGCGCAGTCTGTTGGGCCATCGCAGTCCCAGGCCTGGACGGCGCCCTGTGCCTGTCGAAGGGCCGAGCACTGCCCCGCGCTGGAGCCACTCGCCCGGCGCAGGGAGCGGACAAATACTGCACCAGCCGCGCCCGAAGAATGGCACGGCGATCAGCATGAGCAATGCCCACCATCCGATCCAGACAGAGACGATGCCGAAGTTGCGGCTCCCGACAGGCGTGCCGACCATCCCGGCAATGATCGCGAAAACGAAACCGCCCAGCGCAATCGACGTCGTGACGAACTGCGGCCAGCGATTTCGAAGGAGGGGCTCGACGAGCGGCAGACGAGTCAGATCGTAACGAGTCAAAGATTCCTTTGCGCTCCTGCGCCGCGGCACCGTTGCGTTACAAATACGATTCCCAGTGCTGCCAGCCCAACGGCGCGCAACATCAGCCAGTTCGAGCCGACGTTGAGTTTGCCAATCATAAACGGATGCAGTGGGCCGCAGGTGACCGAGCAGCGGAAACGAAACGCGCCGGGCCGATCCGCGATGAATGTGAGACGCGCAGGCTGGCCCGGGTCGGCAGTCACGTTGAGATCGTAACCGTCGAGGTAGAGGCCGTGAACGACGTCGGTCGCGGCGAGTTCCAGCGTCACCCGGTCGCCGCTATTCACGGTGACGACCGCCGGCGAGTATTCAAAACTCTTGGCCTCGATGCGAATGTGGCGCTCGACGGGTGTGACGGTCGCCGCGGGCACGGGCGCAAAGGCGATCGTGGTTGCGGCGAGCGCGACCGTCACCCAAACCCAGATTGATGACGAATTGCGAATTGCGAATTGGGATGCCCGATTCGCAACTCGTGATCCGCCAATCCTAATTCGCCATGTTCGACGGCCCATACTTAGAATAGGCACTGTCAACGTACCCGCGTATCTCTTGTATGCTTTTGCCCTGCCTGAGCAACCGCATCGTGTCCTGCGTGATGTCCACACAGATCGAACAGCCGGTGGCGTGCAAATCAAACGTGACCTTCCCCCCAGCGTCCACGCCGGCAACGTAGCACGAATAATTGGACGTGTGCCCCATCGCGCCACAGCCGCAGTAGCACGGGATTTGCTGGAGAATATCGGGGTTGGCGACGGCGAACTGGTAGGCTTGCTGAACCGAGACCGGCGCGCTCTGCACATCGGCCGGCATCATCGAGAGGTCGGCCATTGGCATCTCTTGCCCGGCCTCGGGCGCGGTCTTGCCGCCGCAACTGGCGGAGAGACCGCCGATGACGATCGCCAAAGCGAAAAGGGGAAAGAGCAGTCGGCGTTTGTCTGACATTTCCGCCCACCTCCGGGGCCAATACGACAAGTTTACGCGGAGGGGGCCGCGGCCCACAGTGTGAAATGTCATCCAGTTACGGTGAGTTGTTCCCGATCCGCCTGCGAGGGCAGAGGGCCATCTCGGCGCGCTACCGCGGCGGTACTTCAGGTGCCGGCGCGGGGGAAAGTTCCACCGCACGTCGCATCACCCTCATCGGCCACAATTACACCTGTCAATGGTGCGCGCGACGCGCGACCACCCCGCTGACCTGGCATCTTTCCCTCCGCGCGCCGCAGCATGTGCCATTGTCCGCTACATGACGACCTACGCGGCAGAGACGCTGAATGGCGACGATGCTTTGCAAGAGAACTTCGCCTGTTTTTGATAATCTAAAAGTAGGCCACCCCGCCGGAAAGTGATCACCGAAAAGTAGGCCACCCTGTCCGCCTCTGCTATTGTTGGGGGTGACAACCCCGAACCAGTGGAGGCAGGAGATGATCAAGGTGGACATCCG
>JACQED010000323.1 GCA_016200785.1 Chloroflexota bacterium | reverse complement strand
TCCTCGGCTCGACGATGGGCACGCTCGACGATTTCAAGACGGTGATGGGCCTTGTGTTCGAGGGGAAACTGAAAGTGCCAATTGATTCGGTCTTTCCGCTGAAAGACGCGCGCGCGGCGCAGGAGAGGATGGAGAAGGTGGAGAACTTCGGCAAGATTGTGCTGGCTCATTGAAGAAAGGGAGATACCATGTCGGATTCAACATTCTGGATCATTCCGCTGGTGATTGTTGGCGACGTCATCCTCATGGCCGCGTTCGTGGCGCTGGCATTCGGCATCGCCTACTACCAGCGCCAGGCCCGCGAACGCGCGTGGGGCGAACTCGCCGGACGCACCGGGCTGACGCTGGAGCCGGGCAATTTCCTCACCGGCCCGCGCGTCACCGGCAATTTTCGCGGCCATACCATCACACTCGACACATTCTCACGGGGTAGCGGCAAGAGCCGGACAACCTACACACGAATCGTCGTGTTCGTCAACAATCAGGCCAATGTTTACCTCGCCTTGTATCAGGAAAGCGTGTTCAGCAAGATCGGCAAGTTCTTCGGGATGGAGGACGTGCAGATCGGCGATGAGGACGTCGACCGGCGCTTCATTATCAAGAGCAGGCCGGAAACTTTCGCGGCGCGTTTGTTCACGTCAATCAACCTGCGCCAGAAACTCCTTCAGGCCCGCGCGGTGAACATCGAAGTTGACGGCCGTGAACTGCACTTCGAGCAGCAGGGGGTGGAAACCAACGCGGACTACATGCAGTTTCTCTTCGACCTGCTGAGCGACGTGGCCGAGATGGTCGAACGGGCGGGGTGAAATCTACCTCCCTCCGACTTTAATGGCATTCACCGAACTGCGGCACTCGCACGCGCTCAGGGTGTAGTCGCCGCCGACGAGATCGCCGGAGTATTCCACGCCGCGACTCGTCGGCGTCCAGCCCGAGAGGTCGAAGGGCGGCGGGCCGACGGCCGGAATCCACTCGCCGTTGTACTTGCGGGCGAAGTGCAGGTGAACGCCTCGCGCCGATCCGCCCTCACAGCCCGGATGGCCGACCGGGTCGCCGGTGTTGACGACTTTGCCCACCGGCGCGCGATCGCGCGACTCGACGTGTAAGTAGAACAACACCCAGCCCGTCTGTTCCAGCCCATCAATGTTGCCTCCCTCGCCGAGATCGAGCGCGAGAACGCCGTGATCGCTGCGGACCACGACGCCCGGGGCGGCGGCTCTCAGCCACGCGTCGTTGCGGGCGCAGCCGGCTGCTTGGCCGGGCGGCGCGAAGTCGAGCGCAGCCCACGCGCTCCCGGACTCGTATGCCCCGTGCGGCCCGCCGATGAAGTACCACGTTTCAGTGGGATCCCAGGGCCACGACAACGGAAGTTGAATCAGATCGGGCGGCGCCAGCGGGTCGGGCGCTGTGAAGGCGAACGGATCGCCGAACATGCGCCGATACGTCCCGGTGAGTCCCTGCGGGCCGAGTTGCGCGAGCCACGCAGTCTCCTCCGAATAGTAGCTCGCAAAGAAATATTGAAGCGCTACCGTGCCGGCGTTCAAGCCCTTGTCAATCACGACGCGCTGTTTCGGCGAGAAGGAGATCGTCGTCAGCGTATTCTCGCGCCAGCCGTAGTAGCCCCGATTGAGCGTATCGGCGGCCCAGGCCAGTTGATGGTACAGCCCCTCGCGGCCGGCTTCTTCGCGCGCCAAAGGGTACGTTCGCGCCTTCTCACCGGGATTGGGATTGGTCACGAAGCCGCTCTGGTTTTCGAGCAGAGCCAGCAGAAGCCGCGGATTGATCGAGTAGTTGAGCGCGACCAGACGCACGATCTCGCCGCCGCTCATCCTCTGCTCGAATACATCCTCGGAGTAATTCTTGAGATAGCCGTCCTGAGATTCGATGTAGCCGAGCAGATCGAACGTCGCCGCCGAGGGGCCGTAGACGAGTTCGGTGTCGGGAACGAGGCGCGTCGCAGGCCCGGGGATGTCAATCGGCGTGGCCGTCGGCCCGATCTCAGGGGTCGAATCGAGCGTGCCCGGCGGCGTGGGAGTCGGAACGGCGTCGGGCGTCGCTTGCGGGATCGCGGTGCTCACTCCCTGCGGCCGAGCCGACGGCGTCGGCACGCGGCCTCCGAGATCGCGCACGTTCTCGCGCGCGCAGGCCAGCGCGGCGATCAGCGCAAGCCCGATTGCTGCGGCACGACGATCAAATTTGCTTCGCTTCGACAATCGCACGCCTCCAGTTTTTTGTCGCCTTTGACCAGAAAGCCGTCGTACTCCTTGCCGAGGCCGGTTGACACCCAGCCGTCGATCACGATCGGCAATGCGCCGTCGGCGGGAATCCATTCGCCGTTGTACTTGCGGGCGAAGTGCAAGTGGCGCGAGTTGGCGAAGCCGCCTTCGCACGACGGATGACCGAGCGGGTCGCCCGCTTTGGCAAACATGCCCAGGACGGCGCGATCCTGCGTGGCGACGTGCATGTAGAAGATCGCCCAGCCGGTCTGCTCGAAGCCGTCCCCGCTCAAGTCTTGAACAACAGCGCCGTCGGCGCTGCGGACGATCAGCCCGGCCGACGCGGCGCGCACCCACGCCGGCGACGTGCCGCATCCCTCCTGCCCGTCGGGTGGCCCGAAATCGAGCGCGGCCCAACCGCTCCCCGTATCCCATCCGCCGTGCGGCCCGCCGGTGAAGTACCAGCCCTCGTCGGTCTTCAACGGCCAGGTCATATTGGGCTGAGTGAGGCCGGCGGGCAGGATCGGATCGAAGGTGTACGAGAACGGCTCGCCGAACATCCAACGATAGGTGGCGGCGAATCCATCAGCGCCCGGCCCGACCTGCGCGCGCCAAACGGCGCTACCGGAGTGTTGCGCGAAAAAATACTGCACGCCGACGGTGCCTGCGTTCAACGCCGGATCGATGGCGACGATCTCTCCGTCGGCGAGCGTGAGCGTCAAAAGCGCGTTAGCCCGCCAGAGATAATACCCGGCGTTCACTTGATTCGCCGCCCAATTGAGTTGATGAAACAGCCCCGACTTCCAAGACTCGCCGGCGTGGCCCATCGGAAAGGTGAGCGTCCCTGGGTTGGGGTCGGCCTGCGTGACCCATCCGCTCATGTGCTCGAGCAGCGCGAGAAGAAGGCGCGGGTTGACGGAGTAGCGCGTCGCCACGAGTTCGAGTATTTCAGCGCCCGACCGAACTTCGCCGTCCACCTCTTCGCTGTAGCGGGCGAGATAGCCGTTCTGCGCTTGCGCGAAGGCAATCGTGTCAAAGCCGATCGTCGTCGGGCTGTAGATAAGTTCGCTGTTGGGGATGATCTTGAAAGCGGGGCCGTGGGCCGCAGGCGGCGGCAGGTGCAACACTTGTCCCGTCTCGAGCGTGGCCGACGCGCTCAGACCGCTGTTGGCCGCGATCAAGTCGGCGACGGTCACGCCCGCGCGCAGCGCGATGGCAGAGAGTGTATCGCCGGGTTGAACGCGGTAGTCGGTGCCGGGATTCAATGCGAAGACGCGCGTGGGATCGGGCGTCGGCGTGCCGCGTACCGGCACGGTGGGAAAGGGGGCGATGGAGAGCGATCCGGCGTTCGGCGTGACCCTCGGCGAAGATGCGCCGCCCGTGCCGTCACCCCCGACGGCCACGGCTCGCGGGCCGTCATCGGCCACAGGCCTGCGCGAACACGCAAGTGCGGAGACAAACAGAATCCAGAATACGAAAAGAAAAATGCCTCGTGTCCGGCGAAACATCTGGCGGATTCTACCGCGCCGAGGGGAAAGGTGCAATGTGACGTTGACTCAGGGCGTGCGGTTGAGAAGAATCGCCGAGCTGTTTGGGTGCTTATTGTTCGTGCGGCGGGCTTTGAGCCTGGCCGGACGCTTCATCCTCGTCGGCCAGCGTCGCCACGTCCAAGAATGCGCGGAACTGTTCGAAGTCGGCGTCGAGGGCGTCCAGGGTCGGCGTAAGATCCGCCACCCGCCGCTCCAGCAATTCGGGATCGAGATTCCACGTGTAGAGATTGCGAATAAGATGCCGAAAGCGAAGGTATTCATCGAGCCTATCGCGCGTTTCGGCGCGGATGACCGGCGGGCGCACCTCACGCAGGCTGTACGCCATCTGCTCCAGTAAATCGTGGTGCCGGTTCGGCCCGGACGGCACGCCACCGTCCAGTTCTCGACCGATCGCCTCGAAGATACGTTCGAGGCCATTGTAGAAGCCGTGCAAATTCAGGGCGACAGAGTCGAGGAGGAAAGAAGGATCGGCCTCCGTGCGGGTTGCTTCGAATGCCTGCTTTGCCTTGTTCGCCGCGCGCCGCGCGTCGTCCCATTCCGATCGGATGCGTTCCTGCAGGAGACGATAGCGCGGGATCATAGAGGCATGCCCTCCCTCTCGATGCGTTCTCGGAACGACGGCGGACAATGCTCCAGATCGATCAGGTCGATCTCGAACTCGCTCTCGCGCAGAATGGCGGCCCAGGCTTTCAAGTAGTGGGCGCGCGGCAGGCCCTCGACGGCCAGATCAATGTCCGATCGCTCGTCGAAACGCCCATCTCGGACAACTGAGCCAAAGGCGATCACCCGTCGGGCCGTGAAACGCTCGCGCAGGATTTGGGCCGCCTGTCGGGCCTTTTGCAGGGCGGCGGCGCGGCGCCGGCGCCAAGCGGCCTGTTCCTGCCGCCAGCGACGGCGAATGGCAGGGAGGTATTCGGTGAATTTCAGGGACGTGGCTTCGGCCATGGCTCACTCTGCGGAGGATTCTAGCACAGATTGGCCGCGCAGAAGTATACCGCAATCTCTCCCTCGCAGTCACGCACAATCTCAGCGCTGTTTGAAGTTCGATGGCCGGAGCGCGTTGCGTCCCCAGTGTTCGACGATGGCATCGATCAAGTCGCTGGATGAAACGGCCGAGTGGCGCCCGGGGTTGGGGCCGTGCAGGAAGTCGAAGGCATCGTCTCGGGCCAGCCCTCGCCACGAACCCGCCCAGAGCCAAAGCGCGTAGTTCATGCCGCGACGTTCGAACGAATCCATCGTGTCGCGCATGAAGCCGGCGGCGCCAGGCTCCCAGCGTTCGACGCCGAATTCATTCGCCGCGACAGGCACGTGGTAGGTCGCCGTGAATGCGTCAACCGCCGAGAGATGATCCTCCAGCCAGCCCCGGTCGAATTGCTCCGGCTCGCCGTCGCCGTCCAGATCGACCTGGCCGGGATAGGAGAGTCGCAGTGGCGGCTCCTGATGAGTGTACTGAAACGGCGCGTACTGATGCACGGCGTAGACCGTGCGGGTGTCGCCGGTCGGCGTTACGTAGGGCAACCATGAAATGTCGCTGTAGCTCATCGCGCCGATCAGGATGGGCGTGTCGGGATCAACTTCCCGGATGGCGGCGGTGATGCGCGGGTGAAGCGCATTCCAATCGTACAACGTGCCGGCCTGGGCCGGATAGAACTCGGAAGGCTCGTAGACGTTCAGCCACACGTCGTTGGCATTCGGCTCGACCATCAAATCGTAGCCGACGACGATCGGGTTGTCGCGATAACGCTCGGCGGTGTAGCGCCACATCGCGGCCCACGCCTCCTGCGCGTTTTGATCTGTCCACACCGAATCGTCGAGATACTTTTCGCCGAACCACTTGCCAACTTCGCTCCGAAGAAAAGTGAATTCACTCCGCCCCGGGCCGGTGCGGAAACTGATCACCGCGAACATGTCGGCTTTGGCGATCTCATCGAGGAGATGGTCAAGATTGTTCTGGATTTTCTCGTCCGGCGAGTAGGGTGGCGTTTCGCCGAACAGACCGGGGTGAGAAATGTTGACGTAGTTCGCGCCCATCGCGGCCAGCCGATTGAAATCGGCCTGTGTGTAGGGCGGACCTGCCGGGCCTGATCCAAGCGCGCCGCCGTCCAGCTCCGGGTAGACCCGGCGTTGATAGATGTTCGCGCCGCGCAAATGTGTACTGCCTACCCACAGCGCCCACTTGCCGGGGACGGGTGTGGCTGTCGGAGGAGGCGGGGTGGGCGGAGGCGCGGGGGGCGTGGCGGTGGGCGTGGGCGCCTCGGTCGAACGGGGCGCAGAGGTCGCCGCGGGAGTAACTGCCGGGGCCGCGACCGTTCCGGCGACGCCATTGCAGGCTAAGGCCGCGAGGAGCAGAATCGGAGCGCATTGGCGTAGTCTCATAGTTGGCTCTACTGAAAAAAGCCCGAACTAAACCGCGAAGCCGCGAAGAACGCGAAGAAAACCACGAGAATTCTTTGCGCCCTTTGCGTCTTCGCGGTGAATCCGGTGTTTTTGCAGTAGACTCATAGTTGCGCTCGCGCAAACACGCTGACGCCCGCTGAGTAAGTATTGAGCAGTCGTTGGAGGTGGCACAGAAATCAAAGTTCCGATAAACTGTGGCTATAGTATACCAACTTCAAAGGAGAAGATGCGATGCAATCCAAGTCGTTCGAGAAGTTCGCCGGTGTGTGCGGAATACTCGCCGGCATCGTCGGGTTTTTGTATTCGGTCGCGTTCATCGTCATCCAGCGGCGCGCGCCAAACCTGGGCGGGCTGTTGGCGGCGCTGTTCCTGGCGCTCGCCGGGCTGTTGACCACCGCCGTCGTGATCGGCGTATACAACCGGTTGCGCGAAACCGACGCGGCGTTTGCGCTGTGGGCGCTCGTTCTGGGGCTGGCCGGCGCGCTGGGTTCGCTCATGCACGGCGGCTACGATCTGGGCAATGCGATCAACGTGCCTGAAAGCATCCCTGCGAACCTGGCGAACCTGCCGAGCCAGGTGGACCCGCGCGGCCTGCTCACCTTCGGCGCGGCGGGCCTCGCCGTGTTCGTCGTCGCGTGGTTGATCGGGAAGGGCGACCAGTTCCCGAAGGGACTCGGCTACCTGGGCTACCTCCTCTCGATCCTGCTCGTCGTGATTTACCTCGGGCGATTGATCGTCCTCAACGCGGCCAGCCCGCTGATCGTCATTCCGGCCGTGCTCACCGGCTTTCTGATCAATCCGGCCTGGAATATCTGGCTGGGGCTGTCACTCTGGCGAGGGCACAACTGAGATGAACCCCGACAGCCCGATGCGGAAATTCGATCCGCGCCGGCTCGCGCAATATGAAAAAGAGAACTACGTCGCGTATTATCAAAAGAGCTGGCTGAAACTACTGCGCGTTTCGGTCGCGATGGTGAAAGAGGCCTTCGGCCTGTCGCTGCCGCAGACCGTCTATGGAGCCTATCTCGTCGCCCGCGCCGAGGTCGCCTTCGCGCCGTTTCCCGATAATGACATCCCAAAGGCCGAAGCTTACATGCGCCGCTTCTACGCCTTCATCCAGAGAGTTCACCGGGAGGAGTTCGACGTCGGCCAAGCGGCTAAACTCGAAGTCAACTGGTGGATCGTTCACCGCGAGTTATTCGCAAATGCGGAGAACGGGCCGTTGGTGGACGCGCTGGCCGACTTGTGGGCCCAGGCCTACGGCGTCCCGATAGCGACAATGCGGCAGGCGGCGTATCATCGCGCGCTGGGTATCCTGGCTTCGGATCGCTGGGTGCGCGCCGGCAAGCCGATGGACGGCCCGCTGCTCGCGGAAGAGGAAGAAGAACTGTTCAAGGGATACGCGGCCCTACGGGAGGCTATTACATAGCGCTCGGCGTTGACGAGAGCGTTGTATGGAAAACATATCCACACTCCTCGGCGAATTCCTCGCCCATTACGGCCTGCTGGCTATCTTCGCCGTGATGCTGTTCAAGGAGACCGGCCTGCCGGTGCCCGTGCCGTCCGATCTGATCATGATCACCGCCGGAGCGCAGGCGGCGACCGGAACATACACGCTGCTTGAATTGCTCATCGCGATTGAGATTGCCATGCTCGTCGGCGGTTCGGCCCAGTTCTGGATCGCGCGCGGCGCGGGCCGCCAGTTCATTTACCGGCTGGGGCGCTTCGTCGGCTTGACGGCCGAGCGTCTCGACCGGGCGATGGCGGCGCTACAGCAGCGCGGGCCGTTGGCCGTGTTCGTCGGGCTGAACGTTCCGGGGGCACGGGCGGGGATCATTCCAGCGGCGGGACTGGCCGGGCTGACCTATTCAGCCTTTGCCCCGGCGATGATCGGCGGCAGCAGCGTGTTTTACGGCTGGCACGTGGCTCTGGGCTTCCTCGCCGGCCCGGCGGCGATTGCGTTGCTTGGGAACGTGCATTTGCCCGTTCTGCCCGTGTTGCTTGCATTGGCCGGCCTGGGTCTAATCGGCTGGCTAATTCTGAAACGTCGGCGCAAGGCCAGCGCCGGCCCAGAGAGCGCCGCGCTCGACCGCCTGCACTCCTGGACGGAGGCGGCCTGTCCCGCGTGCCTGGCAATCACGGCCTATCAGCATCTCAGACAAACAGACGAACAGGAGAAAACAGAATGGCCACAAAACTGAACTTCGAGGTCACAATCAACCGGCCCGTCGAGAAGGTTTTCGCCTTTGCGACGGACCCGGCCAATTCCGCCAAGTGGCAGTCGGGGATCATCGAGTCGAAGATGACCACGCCGGGGCCGATGGGCGTAGGCTCGATGATAACGGACGTGCGCACGTTCGTCGGCCAGCGGCTGGAGTCGACCATCGAGGTCATCGAGTTTGAGCTGAACAAGAAGCGCACGTTCAAGAGCGCGGGCGGGCCGATCAAGTTCATGGCGACCGAAACCTACGAAGCCGTGGGCGGCGGCACGAAGGTGGCCGTCGCCGTCGAAATGGAACCGGGCGGGTTTTTCAAGATTGCCGAAGGCATGGTTGCCAGTTCGGCCAAGAAGGACTTCGACGCCAGCAACGCGAAGCTGAAGCAGCTGCTCGAAAGCATGTAGGCCGGCTAAGCCTTATCTCAGCGACAGCGCGTACTGCGTCAGTTGCGGAATCACCGGTGATGCATCGAACGAGGCCCACGCGCCGCCGCCCACGTTGAAAATCGTCGCGCCGATCACGTATGGGTCTTGACGCAGAAGGCTGTCGTACCACTCCAATTGTTCGGCGTAGAACGCCACCGGATCGTTCACGCCCAGGTCGGTCTGCCAGTACTTCTGAAAGCCGAGCCAGCCCTGCGTATCACTGTAGCCGGGTCGCTGACCCGCGCCCGCGCCGCCGTCAATGCCCGCTTCGGAAATCACGAGCGGGATCACGAGGCCGCGCGGGATAAGAATGTCGCGATATAGAAAGCGATAGCGCCCCGCGAGCGGGCCGCGATCGGGGTAAGCGGGCACGGCGAGGTGGCCGTACGACTCGGGCAAACCCTGCGACCACCAAAGATACATCGTCGGCGCGGCGTATTCGTGTGTCGTCAAGATCGCGCCACAGCGAATGCCGGCCTCAATCGCCGGCAGGAACGCCTCGAACTGCCACGGCTCAGGCGTGCCGGTCGAGAAGCCGCCGATGGCCGCCTTCAATCCGTGCTTCTGCATCTCGCAGGCGCGGGTCGCCTCGAAGATCGCGTACCATTCGTAGTTCGGATACGTCACCTCGTTCCAACCCTCCCAGTAATCCACGTAGTTTTTCGCGGCGAGATACTTGGGCAGCCACTCGTCCACGAACGCGACCGCGCGCTCGGCGGGATCGCCCTCGCCGATATTCGGCTGATCGACGATGAAGCGGCCGATGGTGATCGTGCCCGGCGAAAGCGCCTTCACGTCTTTGAGATAGCCGATGTCGCCCGCGCCTTTCATCACCGGTGGATGCACGGCGGCGACGTAATCGAGGACGCCGCCGGAGTTGAGCGTGACGTGAAAGCCCAGCTTGGTGGGGCCGGAGGCCGGCGCGCGCGTGGGATAGGTGAACACGGACCACGTGGGGCTTGGGCCGGGGATGGGCGCGTCGCCGCTCGGCCCGGCGGGAAGTTGTGTGAAGGCGGCCGGCGCGGTCGGTGGCGGGGCGGTGGCCGGCGCCACCGGCGTCTCAGATACGTGGGGCGTCCACGGCAGAAGCGTGCTGGTAGCTGTCGGAAAAAAGAAAGCGGCGGTGGCGGGGGACGGTGAGTTGATTCCCGCGAGCGGCTCGGTCGCGAGCGGGGCGGGTGACGGCCCTTGTTCGTTCGTCCGCGCGAGCGGCGTGGCGGTCTCGGTCGGCGGCGGGCCGGTGAGCGTCGCTATCGCGATCAACGTGTCTTGCAACGGCACAGAGGCTTGCGGCAACGGCTTGGAGAGCCGCGCGATCGCCAACAGGACAATCACGAAGAGTATAGCGTTGCCGACGAACAGGGCAACGAGGAAAAGGCGCTTTTGTCGAGACATGACCGGCTAATGGCGCTTCATGCCGGCAGTATATCTCTCTTTCGCCTCTCGACAAACTCGAGCAACGCCTCGTCAATCGCCGGATCGAGCGGCGGCTGTTGATACGATGCGATCAGTTCTTTCCACACGCGATGAGCGCGCTGGGCCGCGTCGAGTCCGCCGCTCTCCTCCCACGCGCCGAAGGGCTGCCGGCTGCTAACCAGAGGGTTGTAAAACGCGGTGACGTAACGGGCGAGTGTATGTTCGGTGTCGAAGTGATGGCCGCCCGGCCCGACCCGATCGATGGAAGGCAGGGCGAGCGAGTCGTCGTCCACGGTGAAGCCGTTGAGCAGAGACTCGAACATCGCCAAACCCTCCACGTCAATGATGAACTTCTCGAACGACGTCGTCAACCCGCCCTCGAGCCAGCCGGCGGCGTGATAGATGAAATTGCTGTGGGCCAACACCGCCGACCACAGCGACAGCATCGTCTCGTACGACGCCTGCGCGTCGGGGACGTTGGACGAGTTCAAGCCGCCACTGCTCCGGTAGGGCAGGTTGTACCGCCGCGCCAGCTGCCCGCCGACGAGCGTGGCCCATGCCGCTTCGGGCGTGCCGAAACTCGGATTGCCGCTTCGCATATGCGTGTCGGTGGTGAAACCGCCGTAGATCACCGGCGCACCGGGGTTCACCAGTTGCGTGAGCGCGATGCCGGCCAATGCTTCGGCGTTCTGCTGGGCCATCGCCCCGGCGATGGTGATCGGCCCCATCGCTCCAGCGAGAATGAACGGCGTGACGACGACGGCCTGCCCGGCGCGCGCGTTGGTGATCAGCCCGCCCAGCATCCAGTCGTCGTAGCGCAATGGGCTATTGACGGTGATGATCGTGAGCAGCCCCGGCTTCTCGCGGATCGTCTCGTGACCGCCGAAGAGGATGGCCGTCATTTCAATCGCGTCGGCGGTGATCTCGCGCCCGCGCGCCGGGCCCATGATCGTTTTATCGGTGAGCGCGATCAGCCGGTGCAGCCCGTCGAGGTGGCGCGTGCTCACCGGCAGATCGGTCGGCTCCACGTGCGACTAAGAGGCGTGGTGTAAAACGTTGAAGACCTGCGTCAAGCGAATCAGGTCTTCGTAGTCGGCCAGCCTGCCGGGCCGCCGGCCGCGCTCCAAGTTGGTGCTGTAGGCTGGCCCGCCGACGGGCGAGAAGACGACGTAGTCGTCGCCGATGACCAGGCTTCGTTCGGGATTGCGCGCGCGGAGCGTGAATGACGGCGGGGCTTTGGCGATGGCTTCAAGCAGAAGGCCGCCATCGATTCTCACTCGGCGCGTTTCGCGGTCTACTTTCGCTCCGGCCTTCGCCCACAGGTCGAGCGCCTCGTCGTCGAGGAACTCGATTCCGGTATTTTCCAGGATGCTCATCGAGGCTTCGTGAATGCGCTCGACTTCTCCGGGCGAGATTGCCTCTAACGGGTGCCACGGATTTTTCAACTGTCGAAATGGCGCGGTCGAGGCGTCGCGGACCTCGACGGTGCGAATTTCGGAACGGCGGCGGCGCTGTGTCATTGAGCGTGTCGGGTGACGTTTGGCGGGCGGCGCGCCACTCGCCAAATTTAGATGTGGAACGCCAACGGATAGTTCGGATCGGTAATCGCCGCTCGCTTCAGCGTAAACGGCGCTATTGGAAAATCCGTCCGTCCGTCAATCGCAAGCTCGCTGAGAATCTTGCCCAGCAGGCCGGCGAACTTGTAGGCATGGCCCGCGCCGCTACAGACGATGATTTGCGGATGCCGGGGCAGGAAGTCAACCACAAAGTTGCGGTCGCGCGGCATATCATAGAGGCAAGTCTTGGTGTACAACTTCGGGCCGAGGAAGCGAGGGATGTGTTTCTTCAACCATTCTTCGACGCGGCGCTCCCGGTCGGGGTCGCCATCGTAAGTGCGCGTCTCGGTTGTCACGGCCGGCCCGGCGGCGTCAATCGCGGCCTTCGTCGCCACCTCGCCGTAGACGGGGAAGCCGTAGATCACGTCGTCGCCGTGCGAGATGAAGATCGGGAAACGGCCGATACTGAACTCGCGCAGGTACGGCGTCGCGTAGTACGTGACCTGCTCTTGCGTGACGGTGATTCCGAGATTCACGCCGACGCTCCCCAGAACGTTGTCCGTCCAGGCTCCGGCGGTCACGATCAGCCGGCGACAGGTGAACTTGCCGCGATCGGTTTCGACGTCCACCCCGCCGTCGAACGGTCGGATCGCGCGCACCGGCGTGTGGTCGAGGATGGTTGCGCCGTAATGACGGGCCATCCCAACGTGCGCCGCGTTGCCTTTGATCGCGTCGGCGATACCCGTGTCGGCCTGATACAGCGCGTCAACTTCCTCGTCGAGATGAAACTGCGGATAACGCCGCACGACCTCGTCGCCGCCGAAGCGCTCGTAAGGAATCATCGCCGCATCCATCGCGGCGGCGTAAGTCTCGATCTCGCGCCGATGCGGGCTGTCCTTCACTGCCAGTTCGATACTGCCGGTTTTGGTGACGACTTGAACGCCGGATTCTTCCTCCAGCGCGGCCCACGCAGTGTAGGTGTGCGGCGTGAGGCGGGTGTAATCCTCGTGGTGATAAGTGAGACGGATGATGCGCGAATAGTCGTGCGACCCGCCGTGTGGATGACTCAACTCGAACTGCTCGAGGCCGAGCACCTGGCCGCCGGCCCGCCGCGCCAGCCAGTAGGCCGCGCCGCTTCCGATGCCGCCACAGCCGATGATGATGTGCTCAAAGACCGTCTTCATCATTGATGCTGATCTCACGCAAAGGCGCAAAGTCGCAAGGACATTGCTTGGCCGCTTGGCGTCTTTGCGTGAGACTTTCCCACTTGTCTCTGGTCCCTCACTCGGCTACAATCCTGTCATGCCTCGCGGACATTGGGCGACCATCCTCGCCTCCCTCGGCGGGCTTGCTTTCGCCGCCGTCTGTATCGGCCTGCTCTTCCTGTTGAGCCGCGATTACGATCCGGCGCGCTATCCGGGCGCGACGCGCATCGGCGGCGGGCGCCTCAAGATTTTCTCGCTTACTCAGGGCTACGTCAGCCAGGACGGCGCCTATCAGACGACCGACGACTTTCCGACGGTGTGGCGCTGGTACGCCGAGCGCTTCGACCTCGGCGCCAACCGCGTGGTCAATGCGATGGAGAACTGCATGAGTCTGGCAAAAGCGGACTATCAGATTTTCACGCGCCACGTCATCGGCGTGACGCTGTGCTCCAAGAAGGACGGGACGATGATCTTCATCAACCGCACGGTGTTCATGCACCGGTAAGGTCCCTCACCCTTGATCCCTCTCCCAGGGGGAGAGGGGACGTGTCGCTCCCTCTCCCAGGGGGAGAGGGGACGTGTCGCTCCCTCTCCCCCTGGGAGAGGCGACGTGTCGCTCCCTTTCCCTTTGGGCGAGGCGACGTGTCGCTCCCTTTCCCTTTGGTGGAGGCGACGTGTCGCTCCTTCTCCCTTTGG